>NZ_JAUBVE010000046.1:0-52875 GCF_036705715.1 Microcoleus sp. AT3-D2
CATGTGTCCTATTTTATGACACTTTGTGCACTCTGCTTACTTTTTTTCTCTGCTACCCCTACTTATTGAGCCGATACGTTATAATTACCTAGCAAACTCTTTAGCGCAGCGAAAACCAGCAACAATTTGCCGCACGCCCGGATAGTACCAATTCCGAAAACTTGATCGCAGAGCCTGCGGAAAAGTCGCCCAACTCCCGCCTTTCAAAACCCGGTGTTCTCCATCAAAATAAACTTGAGAATATCCTCTGTAAGGAGAACTTTCAAATCCTGGATAGGCGTCAAAGGTTGAAGCAGTCCACTCCCAAACATTGCCCAACATATCCCAGCAACCAGCCGCGCTTGCTCCTTTGGGAAAGGCATCAACTGGCGAGGTATTGGCAATATTATTGCCGTGATTGCACAGGCTGCCGTTTGGCTGTTCCTCTCCCCAAGGATAGATGCGATATGTTTGATTTGTGGCATCCCAGGTTGCAGCTTTTTCCCATTCGGCTTCCGATGGCAAACGCTTACCAATAAAGTTGCAGTAAGCTTCGGCTTCGTACCAACTCACGCCGCAGACTGGATGGTTGCTGAAAGCTGGATTTTCTGACCAGTAAAGCGGTTGAGAGACGGCTTCGCCTTGCAGCCATTTCCAGCCGTCCGCTGACCACCAATCAGGGTTTTGATAGCCGCCGGATTCCATGAAATCTCGGTATTGACAGCAAGTGACGGGATAGCGATCGATCAAGTATGCTTCTAAATAACATAGGTGGCGCGATCGCTCGTTATCCAAAGCCTCAGCAGCATCGCTTCCCATGTAAAATTCCCCGGCCGGAATTTCAATCGCCGGGGAATCGGTAATTGGTAATTGGTAATCGGCAATTAATCTTCCCTCTTTCTTCTTCCTTCTATCCCTTACGTCCCTGAAATCCGTTAAATCCGTTACCAAATCCGTTGCCGAACTTCCTTCTTCCTTCTTCCTTTGCATTTGCAACACGAAAGCAACAGTTTCGCAGTGCTGGCTTTCGTGCTGAATAATAAACCGCCAGAGACGTTCTTGCTCGTTGATCGGTGCGACTTCCAAATAATCTAACACCTTTTTTCTCACCGCGTCCAGATATAATTCAACTTCAGGTAAAGTCGGCAGAAAAACCCGTTGTTTTTTAGGCAAAATATCAGCAGCAAACAGTTGGTGATACTGAGGAAAGACTGGCTTCAACCCCGCACACCGCTGCAACAGCCACAAATCTTCAGTATAAGCAATGTGACCTAAGTGCCAGCCAACTGGACTGAAATCAGGATGAGCTTGGCGGCAAAAAGTATCGTAGTCGATGTCTGTAAATAGCTTGAAAGTGCCGCGGCGACACTGCTGCAAATCGCGATAAATTGCCTCTCTACAAGATTGGATAGATTTCGATATCACGCTCTACTCCGGTACTGATAATGCTCTGGACTGGGCACTCGTGCCAATTGCCAGCAAATAAAGGTTCAGAAGCAATGATGACAGAATTCGGGAAATTTAAATCGTCTCGCAGCCAATAGAGGGAAGGAGGGGTTTTTTGGGAAGCAAAGCGAGAGGCGACGAGCTGGTGTCCGTCGCTGATAATTATATTAGCTGAAAATTCTACTTGGTGAAAGTTTGCTAGCTCTGCCAAAGTTTTCAGCGACTTTTGCAAAGCTGCTTGTATGGTCAGATTTCCGGCTGTCAATTCATTGACAAACAAGCCGAAAATATGCTCTGAATCTGTAGTGCCGTTAATTGATTGATAAATGGTATCGCTGAGTCGATCGCGAATTGGTCTGTAAAGAGTTTGCCGAAAATTCTTCACGAAGCCGTTGTGTACAAACAGCAGGCGATCGTTCTGAAACGGCTGACAGTTGCTCAAATCTACAGCTTGTCCTAAAGTTGCACTGCGAACGTATCCGATCGCGCATCCTGATTCAACGTATCGACTGATACTTGGAAGGTTAATGTCGCTCCAAATTGGCTGTACATTTTTATAGGTAAACGGGTCAGTATCTAAGTGCGGGTGATACCAACCAAGACCAAAACCGTCAGCATTGAGTACGCCAGAAGTCATTTCGCGGGGCTCGTAACTCTGCACAATTAGGGAATGTTCCGGCTTGTACAGAATAGCATCGAGTAAAATCGGCTCCCCGAGGTAGCCAAGCAAACGGCACATAAAATTTTTGCAGCAATGTGATTAGCATTGTAAGTCAATAACCGAAAAATTGCCCGATCGCCCATCTTCAGCGTTGGGAACAAGGTTTTTTGTAGGCCGCTGCCAGCATCGCAGTACAAACGATACAGTTAAGGTAGAACCCCTGCAACACAAGGAGACTCTTGAATGTTCATCGACGAACTCATCCCAATGGCGAAAGAATTGATCGAACAGCCGATCGCCTTCGCGGGCGGATTTTTATCTGGCCTGCTTCGACTCAACCTTCACGAAGATCCCGTTAAAAGCTGGATCGACGATCAAGCCGGTTCAACTTCCTACACTACTCCCCCAGCCGAACCCACCAACGGTAAAAGCACGGGGCCTCAGTCAATCTCGATCGACTAAGGAAAAGCAGTAACATCCTCCCAACGCCAAACTGATTACAGTTATGGCGTGGGCTTCCAAACTTCACAGTTTGGCTTTTCGCCTTTTTCCCTGACGGGATTTCCACACTTGGCTAGATTGAATTTCTCAGTCCCCGCTAGAAAGTCTGCACAGACACTTTCGATTCCCGTATAGCCTTTCTCAGATAGATGAAATACAATAACAGCAATGTGTAAACCAGTTCCAAATATTTGGCTGAGAAAGTTGACGAAATGCAAAATCGATCGTCTTTCCTAATTATTGATAATTTGTTCTGTTGATAAAACTGAAAATATTTTTAAGTTTTGACCCTAATTTTTCAGGCTTATGATAAATCAGGGGAAGGGGGCGACAAGTATATTACTTTCGCCCTTTTTCTTGATTACTTTCTTTACTTATTTTGCCTATTTGTCTGACTATTCTCCATCACTACCAAAGCATTTTTTATAGTTTTTGTAGGTTGCGGGCTCATAGAAGCCTCAAATGTAATTGTATCATTTTCCTGCTTAAATTAACTTATATAAAAAATTTATTTACCCTTATGTATAGTATACTGTTTGTGAAAAAAATTTTTACAGGTTTGTTCGTTTAATTATCGCCATTCAACCTTTTAGCTATATAGTTAAAAAATGCATTATTCAAGATTTGAATCATTTTTATTTTCAATATGCGCTAAAATTATCAGTTGTTCTGCCTTAATTTTCCAGAATCTCATAAATTAGATTCCTGAGCAATATTTTTGGTTTCAATAGCCTGTTTAAGTAATTTTTTTACCAAAGAAAGTGAGAACTCCCAAAAAACAGTTAGCTATGGATTTTTTTGAGATTGCTTCCGTAATAATAAACATCGATAATTTATTGTCTAAAATCAAGATAATAAGCTTTCATTGCTAGTAATGTATGATGTTTTCGATGCTTGGCAAACCAACGTGCTGTGACTGGAAGGGGTGTCCCCTCCACTTATGGTGATGCTGTGACTCTTGAGCGAATTATAGTTAATTTATCTTCTATTTTAGATTTTACTTTTATGAATGTGTCAGCAATATAATACCTCATCTGCCTCACAAAGGCTATATCTCTGAACTCCAAACTTAATTATAATCTTGCCACTTTTTATAGTTAGCGTCGGCAGGCTTGGTTTGTGTAACGCCAGGTTTTAACTTTTAGACTAAGGGGGTTTATAAAAATGAATTCAGCATGATGACAACCAAAAAGCTACCATAACTGCGTCGTCACTCAAAATCGATAGCGACTTTCAGGCTCAGGATTTACTCATCAATTAATTACTAACTTAAAACTGTAAAAGCTCCAACGTAAAATCCTAATAGGTAATTCATCTACCTGAGAAAAGCTATAATATACAAGATATGTTCATGATTGCAGTGAGGATAACTGTAGTAGAAGGAAGCAGAAATAGTATGTTGAGAAAAATGAATTTACAAACCAGGCTTATCAGCGCTTTTCTGATGATGGGACTTTTAGTATTTTTAGTGACCTGGGTAGGATGGAGTTCAACATCTAATCTCAGTCAACACATAGAGACTCTCGGTAAAAATAACTTACCGAGTATTGAAGCATTATTGAAAATTAACGAGGGACAAACCCAAATTGAGTCATCCGAGAGAGCGCTAATTAATCCGGCACTCAGTCAAGCAGAAAGGCAAGATGCCTTAAACAGAATGGACAAGGCTTGGCAGCAGATTAAAGAGGGGTTTAAAGCATACGAAGTCCTTCCTCGTACCTCAGATGAAGACGCACTATATAAACAAATGCTGAAGTATTGGGAGGAGTGGCAGCAGGAAGATCAAGAACTCCTGCGAATTAATCAAGAATTTGAAACACTGGGAATTTTGAATCCTTTGGGCTTGCAGCTAAACCTAATTAATCAAGGTAAAAGTAATTCGCCAGAAATGGCAAGAGCAAAGACAGCGAGTAACCTTTTGAATAAACTGAGTCAGCAATCGAAGGTGATTCGTTTTAAGTTTATAAATTCAGAAAAAGCAACTTTAGCAGTAGTTGAATCCAACAGAGAGCAAGCCGATGACGCTTATCAAACCGCCCAAAATGATAGTAGTAAGACTCAAGTAGCTGTATTCTTGGGGATGACAGTTGGACCGCTAGTAGCGATTATTTTAGGAATAGCTTTAAGCATAGCGATCGCCAAACCTTTAGATAAAGCGCTGAAAGGTATTATTAATATGATTGTCAGTTCTTCTACCGAGATCGCTGCTACAATTGAGCAACAGGAACGTATTGCTGTACAACAAGCTGCTTCTGTTAATCAAACAACTACCACAATGGATGAATTGGGCGCATCATCGAGGCAATCAGCTATGCAAGCCGAATCAGCCCTTGAGAATGCCAGTAATGTCTTAAATATGGCAGCAGAAGGCAGTAAAGTGGTGCATAAAACCCAGCAGGGAATGTTGAGTTTGACGGAAAAAGTTGGAGCGATTGCCGATCAAGTTTTAAATTTGAGCCAGCAAACCAATCAGATTGCTAATATTACCAATTTAGTCAGCGATTTGGCTAATCAAACTAATATGCTGGCGATTAACGCTACAGTGGAAGCAGTACGCACCGGAGAACAAGGAAAGGGGTTTGGGGTGGTGGCGACGGAAATTCGCAGACTGGCAGATCAAAGCAAAAAATCGTCGGATCAGATTAATGATTTGATAAACGGTATTAATAATTCCATTAATAAAACAGTGATGGTAACAGATGAGGGCAAGAAAACGTTAGATAATAGCCTGAAATTGACTGAAGGTACGGCGGATAATTTTAACAATGTTGCTAATGCTATTAACAGTGTTGTTGTCAGCAGTCAGCAAATTTATCTGAATACCAAACAGCAGGCGATCGCTATTGAGCAAGTGGTAGATGCGATGAATGTTCTGAATAAAGGAGCAGCGGAAACAGCCAGCGGTATTACCCAAAGTCGAGTTGGCACTCAAACACTTAACAAAGCGGCTTTAAATCTCAAATCCTTAGTTTAATTGAGAAAAGAAAGTAAGATCCTAAACTGGGGATGAAGGAGATGGGGAGAAAATTTTCCCAATTCCCCATTTCCCATTTCCCATTCTCAATTTTGCCAAAGGATTGAAGGCGAGATTTCCCCGTCTATGAAAGGGCTGGGGAGATGTGAAGTAGGTTTCCTCAAAGGGCTGTCTAGATGTGTATAGCAATTCTCAAGTGAGTGAGGTAGAGATTTAGATTTTAAATTAAAGAATTGAAGTAGTGGGGAATTGGTAATTAACTGGCAAGTACCTCACGAAAGTTGAGAACCGCTATATCAACGCTCGTGGCCCAGAGCAACCTAATATATTATACCTTGTTAGTCGCTTTGTTTCCGAAGATGCTTAGTGATTCGTCGCCCACCCATAAGTGATCTGATTAAAATCAAGTATTGTTCAGGGGTGGGGTTCCTCGCGACGCCAAAACTCATCTCCTCACTCATCCGCAGGGCGAGTGAGGAGATGAGTTTTGATTAAGCTAACTATTGCACCCAGTACCAGGGGTTGGTCAGTGCGGCAAACCCTTTTAGTCAGAGTCGATCGCCCAGTTGTATGCTAGATAAGTAACCACACAAAATTAATTACATAAAGACTCCTTGCTAGGCAAGGGTTTTAGTAGAAATATTGTGTAATTAATTCTGCACACCTACTTAGCACTTGACAGTTAAATTAAAAGGTTATTATGTATAGCACAACAAGTTCAGTTCGATCGACATGACTATCTACATTGGAAATCTGTCTTACCGCGCCACCGAAGAAGACCTGAAAGCAGTATTTGCAGAATACGGCACAGTCAAGCGAGTTGTCTTGCCTACCGACAGGGAAACCGGTCGGATGCGCGGTTTTGCATTTGTTGAGATGATGGAGGATGCCCAAGAAGACGCTGCAATTGCCGAATTAGACGGTGCAGAGTGGATGGGGCGCCCCTTGCGAGTGAACAAAGCTAAACCGAAAGAAGAGGGAAATCGAGGCGCAGGTATCAAGAAAAACGACGGATATTAGTCCGCGATGCGGCGGTTGACATCCTCTCGAAACCCACCTGATGCACCACTGCGCCACTAGCGCCCAATTGCAAGCAGCAGTTGATTTTGGGGATGAAATGTCAAATCCGCTGCACAAAAACATCGATTCTTTAGGGGCTGCACTTGATTCATAACTTTTTGAGAAAGACAGAATTTATGCACGCTAGTCTAGAAAGCCGATTTCTTCCCGGATACCTCGCTGCTCAAGCCAAGATTTATTAGAATAAACCGGGTTGATGAGCGTTAATCTTAGAAAGAGTAAACTCGCCCTTTTTCATCAATATAAACTGACCGGTCTTGCCTAGTGCGGCCGTCTGCTCTGGTGATGCGAATCGTCAAAATGTTTGTCTGCGAGTCAACGTTATAGTCGTATTTCAAAGTTGTGGTTCCTCCGGTGGCATTAATTGGAATATTGGCAATGTCGCCGGTGCGATTGCTGATGCGAACACTGATGTTTCTGCTGGCTCCGACTGGCAAGGATGACAAGCTGCCACCTGATTCACCGTATTCTAGGTTCAATCCCGTTTCATTTAACAGTCTGAGGGTAATGTTGCGAGTATTATCAACCTGCGCTTGAGGTTGCCAGAATCCGGGTTTTTTGCCACCGTCAGTTGCCGGTTGAGATAATGCTGGGTGAGGATGCAGAAAGGCCAGGGCGGCAAGTATTGCTGCGGTTGCAGTAATTTTTGATTTCACGGTTTGTACCTCCATGTCAAGAATTGGTGATATTTCTATCCTAGCTTTAAAATCAAACCTTTTGATAGCGCAAGAAGGAAGAAGGAAGAAGGTAGTTCGGCAACGGATTCGCTCCACGGATGTAACGGATGGAAGTCCGATGGAAGTCCGATGGAAGTAGGAAGAAGGAAGTAGGAAGAAGGAAGAAGGAAGTAGGAAGTAGGAAGAAGCAATAAAAGCAAGGGTTTGACCAATTAAAAATGTCCTCACCGTCTGGGCGGTTGTTATATAATTAGAAACTGGGTTTCTGTAGTTGTGAATAGTCTTGGAGACACGGGTTGTCTAGAAAGCCGATTTCTGAGCGGGTGGCTGCTTGCCAAAGGTATGATTAAGATTAGATATAAACCGGATTTCTCAGGCAAAGTGCGTCCGGAAGTGGTTAATTGTTAATTATCGATCGAGCGAGTTCTAGGAGTAGGCGCTGTTCGGCGCGGACGATCGCCCTAGAAGTTTGTTCTGCAGCATCGACATTGACCGAAATAGACGAAATTCCCCACCGCACGAAGGATTCCACTGTCTCCGGATACAATGCGGGAGCGTCGCCGCAGATTGAGCAAGGAATGCCGGCGGTCCGGGCCTGTTTGATTAATTGTTCGATCGCCCTCATCACTGCTCGATCGCGCCCGTTGAAAGCACCTGCTACCTGGTCGGAGTTGCGGTGAATTCCTAACAGCAATTGGGTTAAATCGTTAGTACCGATAGAAACTCCTTGAACTCCGGCTTTTACGTAATCTGGCAATAAAAATAACACCGAAGGAACTTCCGCCATAATCCACATTTGAAACTCTGTTGAGCGGTTTTTCCAAACTGTTTCTAAGCGCTGGCGACAGTATATAAACTCGTCAACCGATCGCACGAAAGGCAAAATTAAATTAACATTGGTATGGCCTGACTCGCAGACTTTTTGAAGTACGCAGAGTTCCCAATCAAATAATTCCGGTTCAAATGTATAACTGAAACTGCCGTGGTCGCCTGACTCGCGTAAATCGAGAGAGCGATAAAATATTGGCCGCGGCGAAACGGCAGCAGCAAATAAGCTGAGGCAATCCGCCATGCGATCGACAAATTCCGATTTGCGCCCGTTTTGCAACCAAAGTTTCGGGTTTTCACAGTCCAAAGCTTCTAATGCCATTAATTCCGATCGCAGCAATCCGATGCCGTCTATTGGCAGATTTTTGAGGCGGTCAATCGAACTTGTTTGGCTGACATTAACTAGCAGTTGAGTCGCCGTTGGTGGGCCCCAAACATATTGAGTAGACTCAGATTGTCGAGATTTAAGCCCGGAATTGGACGATCGATCAGAGGTAGAAGATTGGTGCTTGGCTATTGACATTTTGGCTGCTGTACTGTATATATCTGCCTTTTTTGCTGTGTCCAGAAGTTGGCGACTGTCTCCTGTCTCGATCGCATCCTGTTGGGCGGTGGCAAAAACTTCTCCGCTATCGCCGTCTACCAATACCCAATCGCCCGAGGCGATCGCCCGAGTGGCCCCGGCAACTCCCACCACAGCCGGAATCCCCAATTCTCTCGCTAAAATGGCACCGTGGCCTGTCATGCCTCCTTGTTCTGCAACTACCCCAGCAGCAACTTTCAGCCAAGGCAACCAATTCGGCTCGATTGTCCGGGCTACCAAAATGCCTCCGGCTAAAAATTCCGCGTTTTCTGGGTGCGAATTAGTCATCACTTGGGCAATTGCTTCAACTTTTCCTGATGCGGCAGCCAAACCTCTGAGGATCGCAGGAGTCCTGGCTGGGGCGATCGGCTTTTCCCATACCGGTGCGACTTTTTCCCCTTTCAAAAGACGAACTTGAGTAAAATAAAATTGCGCTTCACTGCTGTTTGCTATCTGGTTTATCGTCCACTTTAAGATTAAATCCGAGTCAAATTCTGCGATCGCTTTTTTACTCACTTCAATGATTTTTTGCAGTTGCGATGCCTCTAAAACGTATTCAGTTTGTGCTTTCTCTCCCAGCGCTAAAACTTCCACGCAACTGTCAGGAAAATCAGGAATTAGAAATGGATAATTGGGAATTTTGACAGCAGCCCAATTGCCAGTATGCGGTTTTTTTTTCGCTTGTCCGTCGCCGACTTTGAGATTGTAGGCTAATGTTTTATAACCGAGCCGCTGGAATTTAACTGCGCCTGTTTCCGGCTGCACTTGATAGTAATCGGGGATGGTTTCTCCCCTAGCGAGGGACAATCCCAAACCGCAGGTGGCTTGGATTTCCCACGCTGCACCCGCTTTAGTTTTCACCTCGCCCGCGGCGATGGCTCGGTCGATCGGCTGCACCAAAACTGCGGGATTTATTTGCTGTATCCTCAGACCGCAGCGCTGCCAGTAAAATAGACTTCGGGCTCTGAACAGTTCTGCCCAAGCTCGTTTGAGTCCGGCCCCAATTGCTTCTGGTTCTGCCCGTACTGCGTGAGCTTGCAGGATTCCGACTGTTTTCGGGTTCCATGAAGTCAAGGAAGGGCGAAAAATTAAGGCTTTGGAGTTTGAGTTTGAGTTTAGTTGACAAACAGCAGACTCTAGGGTGGAGAGCAGTGAATCTGGCAGTTTGCCGGCGAGGATTTGGTGGCGGATGCTGCGGGCGATCGATTGCAGTTGTCTGGGTTCATCGACATTCAAATGCAGGGAAGAGTGGGGCCAGTCAGCAAACAGCGGTTCTAGCCAGTCGATCGACTCTAAAAACTGCCAAAATGTTTTAGCCGGCACGACAAAACCCGGTACAACGGGATGATTTTTCTGGAGCAAACAGCTCAAGTAAAATGCTTTTTCTCCCACTGCATCTCGGTCTGAAGGTTGAATTTTGTCTAGCCAGTAGAGGTTTTTCACGCTGCGATCCTGTTCTTGCAAACAGATTGAATTTGATAGTTTTTCCCATTAATCACTTACCACAATTTTAGGATGAACAAGCGACAATGGACGGGATTACTCAAATCTTTTCTCAATTTATTTCTTAAGTCTAACTGTCCTCTTTGTCAGCGACCAGCCGCCAGAGAGTTTTGTCCGTACTGTCACAAGCAACTTCAGCGATGTCAGTTAAGCGATCCCGGTCGATTTTGGCATTCAGAACAGCGTGTTTTTGTGTGGGGTGAGTATGGCGGGGCTCTGAAACGGGCGATCGCAGCTTTGAAATATGACGGCAATCCGCAATTAGCCAAACCTCTAGGCGGCTGGCTGGCGGAAGCTTGGCTGAGTTTTCCCGAATTAGCTACAGACAATTTAACAGTTGTACCGATTCCCATGCACCAAGAAAAGCTCAAGGAGCGCGGTTTTAACCAGGCGGAACTTTTGGCTGAAAGTTTTTGCGAGCTGACTGGTTTGCCTTTGCAGCGCCACGGTTTGGCTCGGGTGAAAAATACTCAGCCTTTATTCGCTCTGACAGCACAGCAGCGGCAAGCGGAAATGGAAAATGCTTTAATTTTGGGGAAAGATTTTCGCCGGAGGCTCCCGCGCGATCGAGTGTTGTTAGTTGATGATATTTACACTAGCGGTATTACGGTTAAGTCGGCAACTAAAATATTGAAACAGTCAGGAATTTCGGTTTACGGAACTGTGGCACTTGCAACTCCTAATAAGATTAATAGGTAAGCTGTGACGGCATTTAAATTTTAACAGGTTTGTAGTGAGGACTAAAGTCATCAAATTTGTTGACTCACTTGTGACCTCAGAAACCCGGTTTCTACTATTTCTCGTTCCTCGGTGTAAAAGTTGTAGAAACCGGGTTTCTCGCCCCTCGCGAGTCAGGCCTGAAACTGTCCGAAGTGTTGATTAATGATGATTTGCTAGCAAGATTTTTTCGGAAAAAGGAACCGCGAAGACGTGAAGAAAGAGAAGGGAGAGAAGGGAGAGAGTTCAGGATTGGTTTAGGATTTTTGCAGGCTCGCTCCAAGGGGGAACTGGTTGCTGATGTTCCATCGGCTGCCGTCGTGAAGCAGCAAGGTTAACGCCGAAGCGGTAAACTCAAAGTGGAGCGATCGCTCGGAGAATTCCAACCAAGCGGTTTGAAAATTTTCCGGAGTTAAATCGCGAAATGCTACTGTCATGTGCGGTACAAATGGGCGAGTCTGAGAAACTCGATCGACTATTCCCACATTTGCTTGCATATAACTCATCAAATATGAGTGAATCTCCAGCAATTCGGGCGATTTGACAACATCAGCGTAAATGACGCGGGGCGCGAAAGCAGCAAAACCGGATAGAGTAACGGGAATTGACAGCCGATTTGCCGAAAACTCATTCAAACTTTGCTCTAATGTTGGAACATCCTCCGCTAACGAGTGAAAAGGAGGTTGCAGCGTGATGTGCGGCGGCGAATTCAAAGCACCGCGGCTGTTGTAATGTTCCGCAAAATACTGTTGAATCTCAGTAATGTGCTGTTCAATATCGGGAGGCGGCACTAGGGCAATAAAAAATCGCTGTTTTGACTGGTTCATCGGATAACATCGCAGTTAAGAAAGGATAGTGCAAAATGGAATATAGAGCATTTGCCCTAGATCCCATTGGTGCTCACCCATTCCCAATCTAAAATATAAAATCTAAAATCCCAAATAAAAATGCCTTGGTTTGTCAAAATTGAGCAAGGAATTGTCGAAAAGCCTGTCTTTGACCAATACGTGCCAGCTCACAGAGCTTATGTCCGAGAGTTGATTTCTAAAGGACACCGAGCGAAAACTGGCTACTGGGCGCGGCGGGGCGGCGGTATGTTGCTGTTTGAAGCGGGTTCGATGGATGAGGCGAAGGCGATCGTCGCTGAAGACCCTCTGGTGAAGAACGGTTGCGTTATTTATGAAATTTATCACTGGTGTGTGGTTGAAGAATAAATAACTGTGTTATACTCATAAATGAACTGGACCCACGCGATTCCAACGCCCAAATCTTGTCAGGACCGGAAGGTAGCAGCAACACGGGATGCTTGTAATAGGCGTGGTCTCCGGTTCACCCAGTTTTATGAGGTGTAGCTCCTATGCCTGGTTTCGGAGATATTTTACAAAAAGCAGTTTACCTTGGTGTCGGGCTAGCTTCCTATGCTGGTGAAAAAGCTGGCAGCAAGTTAACTGAATTACGCACTGAAGCCCAAAAGCTGGCAGACGAATTGGTGAAGCGGGGCGAGATGTCCACGGAAGAAGCTCGCCGCTTTGTTGATGAGATGGTGCAACAGGCTCAGCAGCAGCCTCCCGTAGAATCGGCCCGGGAGCAAAAACCGGCTGAACCTCGGCGGATTGAAATTATTTCTGAGGAAGAAGATGTCTCGGCAAAAGATGCTAAAGAGACAGGCGGCGTAGACAAGCTTCGCGAACAGGTGCAGAATTTACAAGAGGAATTGCGGCGGCTGAAGCGGGATTAAGCAGGAAAAAGCTCGCTCAGCAAAGCAGGAAGGGAACTCAGGATAATAGTCTTGAGTTCCCTTTTTGAATATCTCCCCTGTCAGATGTGGACGGATATCAGGCAATAGGTAATAGAATTGAAAGTAGGTGCCAGCACTTCGCATGAGGCTGGCTGCACCTGTCTGTAAAATATTTTGTAATAGCAAGCTGTCAAATTCATGGAAGATTGGTCTAAAGATTTTTTTGGAGTAATGGAAAATGCTGTTTCTGAAGTAGAGCATTTTTTCACCGAAATGGGCGAAGAGTTTGTCGAAATGCTGGACGTTTTGGCAAAAATGTCGGAAGAGTTTACTGAACAAGTACAAAATAATCTGATTAATGACATTGACGGTTATTTCAATGAATTTGACGGTTTATTTAATGAATTTATCGAACCGATAATTGAAATTTGCCGCGACTTCGACCCGCAATTGGATGAGATAGATTTGTCGATGGTGACTTATGTAGACCCTTCGCCGACGCAGCAGCCGGCTTGTCGCGGTTGTCGCAACTATCACGGTCAAGTTTACGGGGGAAATTTGTTGGTTTGTGCAATGCACCCTACCGGTGTGGAATCGGAGAGTTGTGCTGATTGGGAAACTGACAGCGATATGAATTTTTAAGAGTTTTTGAGGGTTTAATGGCTTATGGTAACGTCAATTCAGTCTCCGTCAAAGATTTCTCTGGAAGAGTTTTTGTTGCTTCCAGAGACTAAACCGGCTAGCGAGTATGTTGATGGTGAAATTTATCAAAAAGATATGCCCCAAGGAAAACACAGTACATTACAATCCGAGTTTCCCTCTGTGATTAATCGAGTTGGTAAACCGCAGAAGTTAGCATTTGCTTTTACTGAATTGCGCTGCTCTTTTGATGGACGTTCTATTGTTCCAGATATTGCAGTATTCGAGTGGCCTCGTATTCCTCTGAATGCTAAGGGAGAAATTGAAAATAGGTTGGAAACTCCGCCAGATTGGATAATTGAGATTTTATCACCGGATCAAAGTTCAACTCGCGTGATTAATAAGATTCTGTTTTGCCTTAAAAATAAGACTAAATTGGGTTGGCTGATTGACCCGGAAGAACGATTAGTTATTGTTTTTAAACCGCAGCAGGAACCTGAGATTAAAGAGAATGAAGATATTTTACCTGTGCTCGATGTGCTGTCGGATTTGCAACTGTCGGTGGATGATTTGTTTGGGCTGTTAAGTTTCGATCGTCCGTGAGTTACAGTTGAGTATAGGGAATTTTGCATCTAACGGCATTTAAAGGTGAATCGCTCAACGGCTAATAATTCGCAATTTGGGTTTCCGAGAATGCCGCCATCGCTGCAATTGCGACAGTATCAGCGAGTGGCGGTTGCTAATTGGTTTGCGAATCAGGGACGCGGTACGCTGAAAATGGCGACGGGTAGCGGCAAGACGATTACTGCACTGGCGATCGCCACTGAATTATACAATAAAATTAACCTGCAAGTCCTGCTCGTAATTTGCCCTTACTGCCACCTGGTGAATCAGTGGGCGCGGGAATCCGAGAAATTTGGTTTAAAACCTATTTTGGCTTTTGATAGCGCCCGCAGTTGGCAAAACAAGCTGGCTGCGGGTTTGTATGAAGTGCGAGCGGGGGATAGAGCATTTCTCACAATCATCACTACTAATGCTACCTTAATGGGAGATAGTTTGCGATCGCAACTGCGCTATTTCCCAGAAAAAACCCTGATTATTGGAGACGAAGTTCACAACTTAGGCGCGCCCCGTTTAGGAGAAAGTTTGCCTCGCAATATTGGACTGCGACTCGCCCTTTCCGCCACCCCAGAAAGGCATTTCGACGAACAAGGAACCGAAGCTATTTTAGATTATTTCGGCCCTGTTTTGCAGCCGGAACTCACCTTAGCCGACGCCATCCGCCAAAAAGCATTAGTACATTATTTATACTATCCAATTTTAGTAGAATTGACCGAAGCCGAAACCCGCAAATATTCCCGCTTAACTCAAAAGATTGGCTGGGCGCTTTGGGGCGATGACAAAGTAGAAGAAAACGATGCTTTAACGACTTTATTAATGCAGCGAGCCCGGTTGATTGGAGCTGCGGCTAATAAATTAGTAGCTTTGCGAGAATTAATGATTCACCGCCTCGACACCGCCCACACTTTATTTTACTGCGGCGACGGTGCGATCGAAGGAGGCGCGCGCCGAAATCACCACCGCCAGCTAACAGAAACCGCGAAGTTATTGGGTTCCGAATTAGGCTACCGAGTTAACACTTATACGGCGGCAACTCCTTTAGCAGAAAGAGAACGCTTGCGCCAGCAATTTGAGAGTGGAGAATTGCAAGGTTTGGTAGCGATTCGGTGTTTGGATGAAGGCGTTGATATTCCGGCAATTCGCAATGCTGTAATTTTAGCAAGCAGCAGCAATCCGCGCCAGTTTATTCAGCGCCGGGGACGGATTTTGCGGCCGCATCCGGGGAAGGAAAGGGCAACTTTATTTGACATGATAGTTTTGCCTCCAGATTTGGGCAGAGAAACCTTAGAAGTCGAGCGCAATTTGCTGCGAAAAGAGTTGAAGCGGTTCTTGGAATTTGCCGATTTAGCCGACAATGCTGGGGAAGCTAGAGTGAAATTGCTGCAACTTCAGAAGCGTTATGGGCTATTAGACATTTGACATTTATTAAGGTTCGGTTTATGTTTGAGAATATAGAATTATTTGATAGCAGTTTTAGTTGCTAGTTTAGTTCGCGATCGCACCCAGACTTCAGAAACCCGGTTTCTTTGTAGATTTCTCGTGACTGTTCGCAAAACTCGTAGAAACCGGGTTTCTCGCCCATGAGCCGAGCCCCTGTATATTTTAATTTTTGCAAAAAAAATGACTGAAAATCTGAATGAAAATCTGATTCTGGCATTTAGATATGAAGATAGTGCGATCGCATCCGTACCGAAAAGCATTTTAGCAGAAAAGCGTTCTGCTTATCAAACTCATCAGGAATTCAGCGACGTACAGCAACCAATTACTAGCGCGCCCCCCGAAGTCCGACAAATTATCGAGCGGGTATTGGAAATTGAAAAAGATAAGTTGTACATGAGAGTTCCCCGGCACATTAACGATGACATTTTAAAAATTATTAAGGAAGCAATTGTATGAAGTTAATCTCAATTACTCTGTGCAACTTTCGTCAATTTTACGGCAAAAGCCCCGAAATTAAACTAGCTTGGGGCGGGCAAAATATTACAGTAATTCACGGTAACAACGGAGCCGGAAAAACTGCCTTAATGAATGCCTTTACATGGGTACTTTACGGAGAATTTAGCGCGGCTTTTGCGGCAGAAGAACAATTAGTAAACAAGCGCGCTCTGGCTGAGGCAGAAATGGGAAAAGCCGTAGCTTGTTGGGCGGAAATTGTGTTTGAACACGACAGCACGCGCTACCAAGCAAGACGCATTTGTCGTGCTTATAAAAGTGAAAACACTGTAGAACATGGCAAGGCTGAATTGTTTCTTAATGTAGCAAAAGATAACGGTCTATGGCTGAAGCCGGATCAGCATCCCGATGATATTATCGGGCGGATTTTGCCGGAAAGTTTACATAAGTATTTCTTTTTTGATGGGGAGCGAATCGAGCAAATTGTCCGCTATGACAAGAAGGCAGAAATTGCGGAAGCTACTAAAGAGTTGCTGGGAGTGGAAGTCTTGAATAGATCGCTCCGGCATTTACTAGAAGCAAAAAAATCTCTAGAGACAGATTTAAATATAATTGGGAATGCTGAAACGAAGAAACTTTTAAAAGACAAGCAAAAAATTGAGCAAGAAGCTGAGCAACTTGCGAGCAGACAAGTAGAAATTGAGCGGGAATTGGTCAACCAAGGGGAGTTAAAGAAAGCAGTTAATGGTAACTTATTGGAACTTAGCGGTGCTGCGGATTTACAAAAATTGCGAGACGAATTGGAAATCCAGAAAAATTTATTGAAGCAACAAATTGTACAGGCTACAGATGCTCTAAAACGAGCAATTTCCGTGCGCGGCTACGCGGTATTTCTGTCAGAGGCGGCGGCTGAATTTGAAGTAATTGTTGAAGGTTTGCGGGAAAAAGGCGAGTTACTTTCCGGGATTCAGCGACCGTTTTTGGAAGAGTTATTAGCGCAGCAGCGGTGTATCTGCGGTGCGGAATTAGTGGAGGGTTCTGAGTCACGCCAACAGGTTAGCGGTTGGATTGATAAAGCGGGTGTTGGCGATGTGGAAGAAACAACTATTCGGATTAGCGATCGGGTAAATGAAATTGATAAACAAGTGGCTGATTTTTGGGAGGAAATTGACCGACAGCAAGGCAATATCAGCCGCGACAGAACCGAACTTTCTCGTGTGGAAAATCAGTTAGACGATATTCACAACAAGCTGCGAAATTTTCCTGACGGCGATGTCAGCCGCTTGCAAAAGCGCTTGGATGAAATTGAGGCAAAAATTGGCGAGTTGCACCGGGAAACAGGCTCTAACCAGCAGCAGATTGAGAGTTTGAATGTGCAGGTGTCGGCTTTGGACAAGCAAATCGATAAGCAGCAACTGAATGAGCAAAGGCAAGTATTAGCCCAGCGCCGGATTGCTGCGACTCAGGATGCGATGGATCGCCTCACTGAAGTGCGATCGCGCTTAGAAAAACAGTTTTCTTCTCAGTTGGAAAAGCGGGTGCAAGATATTTTTAGTCAAATTTCTTTTACTCCTTACATCCCCAAATTGAGCGATAAATACGAACTGACGCTAGTAGAAAATACGTCGGGTAAAGAATCTTTGGTTGCCGCTTCTACGGGAGAAAATCAAATTCTCAGTTTGTCGTTTATCGGCGGGATTATTGAGGGCGTGCGGGAGTGGAGTCAAAAGAATACTTTGATGGGTCCGGATAGCAGTACGTTTCCAATTGTAATGGATTCTCCCTTTGGCAGTTTGGACGAGATTTATCGCAAGCAAATCGCGAATAAGCTGCCGAAGTTGGCGAATCAATTGGTAGTTTTGGTAACTAAAACTCAGTGGCGCGGAGAAGTTGCTCAAGAGATGGAAAGTTGCACCGGCAGGGAATACGTGCTGGTGTACAATTCTCCGAAAGCTGATTGCGAAGAAGATGCGATCGAACTTGGCGGGACGCGCTATCCTTTAGTTAAGCGCAGTCCAAATGAATTTGAATATACAGAAATTGTAGAGGTGGATTATGACTTCTAATTCGGCAATTACGCAGGTTTTGGAAACGGATATTTGGGTGAAGGCGACGTGGGAAGAGTTTCTAGCCTTCGTTGACGATTCAGCTTGGGAAAAGGGCAAGTTTTATTATTATCAAAAACACATGAGGGTAGAAATGTCACCAGTAGGGCCATTGCACGGGCGTCAAAATTCAATTATGGCCTGTGTAGTTATTCTGTTTGCAACATTGAGAAATATCCGAGTAGTTCAGTTTACTAACACCAGTTTTCGCAAAGCCGGTATCGGCGAGTTTCAACCTGATTTAGCTTACTACATTGGTTCAGATTTAAGAGTGCCTCCTGATGATAGCAATTCTGCTGTTGATTTAAATCAATACGATCCGCCTAATTTGATAGTGGAAATTGGGGCGTCTTCTTTTAATGATGATTTAGGCGGCAAGCGGTTGCTTTACGAAGATGCAGGAATAAGTGAATATTGGGTTGAACGTGCAAACACGCGGGAGGTTTTTGCGTTTGCAATTAATGGCGGAGGTAGCGGGAGAATTCAAGAGTCGCGGGTCTTACCAGGGCTAGAAATTGCGTTAGTTGAGGAAGCTTTGAATCGCAGTCAAACGCAAGATGATGGGGAAATTAATCGCTGGTTGATTCAAACTTTTAGTCAAGGTTGAAAGTAGTTTGACGTGGAATTTGAATATACGGAAATAGTAGAGGTGGATTATGGCTTATAATTCGGCAATTACGCAGGTTTTGGAAACGGATATTTGGGTGAAGGCGACGTGGGAAGAGTTTCTAAATTTTGCTGAGGATTCAGCATGGGAAAAGGGCAAGTTCTATTACTATCAAGAACACATGAGGGTAGAAATGTCACCAGTAGGACCATTGCACAGTCGTCATAATTCAGTAGTTTCGAGAGTTGTCAATTTTTATACTGCTTGTAGAAATATCCGAATAGTGGAGTTAATTAATGCCAGTTTTCGCAAAACAGGTATTCGGGAATTTCAACCTGATTTGTCTTATTATATAGGTGCAGATTTTGAATTACCTCCTCGCACGAATACGCCCATTAATTTGAATGGGTTTGCACCTCCAGCTTTAGTGGTGGAAATAGGAGCATCTTCTAGTGCCGATGATTTGGGAGTAAAGCGTTTAATTTACGAACATTCTGAAGTCCAAGAATATTGGGCAGCTAATGCAAATACCAATGCAGTATTTGCCTTTGCTATTACTGCTGGAGGGAGTGGGACAATTCAAAATTCACTGGTTTTACCTGGGTTAGAAATAGCGTTAATTGAGGAAGCGTTGAACCGGAGTCAAACAGAAGATGACGGGGAAATTAATCGCTGGTTGATTCAAACTTTTAGTCAAGGTTGAAGGGAGTTTGACGTGGAAAAAGAGTATCATAAGTTGGTGCGCGATCGCATTCCTGAAATTATTCGCCAAAGCGGGAATGAATGCGAGTTGGTAATTTTGTCGGAGGCAGAATACCGTCAAGCTTTGCTGCAGAAATTGATTGAAGAAGCGGGGGAAGCGGCCTCCGCCCACGACGAAGATTTGGTGGCGGAATTGGCGGATTTGTATGAGGTGATAGATGCGGTGATGGTGAGTTTTGGCATTTCGGGCGATCGACTTTTGGACGAACAAATCAAGCGCCGGGAAGCAAGAGGAGGTTTTGCCCAAAAAATTATGTTGTTGCGGACATTCTGAAAATTATCTACGTTAATCTGTGTTTATCTGCCTCTAATCTGCGGTTACTTTATCAATCAAATTACTCAGTTAAAAATTACATATTAATCCCAATGGCTGCTAACAAAATTAGAATTGCTAAAGATAAAGCCGAGTTAGTCAAATCATTAACTTTATCGGATAACAACACTGGCCCTTTCCAGACTTACGCCGATGTCATCGCTTTCGCCGCATCCTTGGGAAAGCAGCGGAAAAAACGATCGCCTTTGGGGGAAATTTCTAAACGAGAACCGGGTGCGATCGATGTTGATATTTTTGTATCCAGGGGCTACGATATGGCGATTAAATTAATTGCGATCGCCGAAACCAAAAATCCTCAAATTCTCTCCCATCTCGACGAACAATTGGAAGCAGAACGCTTGCAAATTTTTGAAGAATATGCTAATGGCGGACTGGAAATTTTGCGAGAAGAGTTGCGGGGTGCGGCGGATTATACCGATCGCCTGTTGTTGGTTTTGATTTCTGAAAGAGACAACCAACATCGGTCAAATGAAGAATTCGATTTAAGCAAGTTCTTATTTTAATAGGTTCCCAATGAAGCACATCCCAAAAGATATAATCCAGAGATGCTTAAAGCAAGCTGCAAAATTTCTCGCTTACAGTTACTCAGCATTTATTATCTGCTATTTCATTCTCAAACTAATTTTTTGGGATGGACTGTGGATTATTGCCTTAATTACCACTTTTATACCATTAATTTTATTCCCAATTTTCCTGCTTCCTATCATCGGCTTGTCAATTATTAAAAAAATATGGTTCGCTATTATTTCGGCGATCGCCTGCATTCTTCTAATAAGTTGGCTGCACGTCAAATACTTTTCTCCCGCACCCATCAAAATTACAGATTCGCAGCCCAGAATCAAAATTCTATCCCATAACATCAGTTGGCATAAAACTCAGTCACCTACTTTATTTAAACTGATTGACCAGCAAAAACCCGATATTATATTTTTACAAGAAATGGTTCAAGCACCTACCCAAAGAGCTTTTCCCGGGTTAAAAGCAGACTACCCCTATCAAATTGGCACTCACTCTGTAGGAATTTTCAGTAAATATCCAATTGTATCTAGCGAAATACTGCACTTAGCCGGCCATCGAGAAACGCAGCAGCGGGCAATTATTAAATTTAACGAACAAGAAGTAGCGATTTATAATATGCAAGCTACCGGGCCGTGGTTGAAACTCTCTAAAAAATGGCGTTTTTTCAAAGTTCCAGTTTACAAATATGACAAACGATCGCCTGAAATTCAAGACTTAGTGCAGCGAGTTGAGCGAGAAACTCTGCCAGTAATTGTCGCGGGCGATTTTAATATGACAGACGAAACTCAAGACTATAACAGGGTGCAGAAAGTCATGCAAGATGCTTTCCGAAAATCGGGATGGGGGTTTGGTTTTACCTGGCCTCACGGTTGGGAACTTAAATTATTGGTAAAAAGGTCGAATTGGAGATTAAATTATCCGGTTTTCCGGATTGATTATATTTGGTATTCAAAGCATTGGGGTGCTAAATCGAGTTCGGTTTTGGAGGCAACAGAGTCCGATCATTTGCCTGTAGGAGCCGAACTTATTTTGTTAAAGGAAACCAGATTGTGAGAATTAATCTATACTATTAAAAGCTAGAGGCAAACCCCATGCAAATTACCCTCACCATCCCTGATCACTTAGAACAGCAGCTTCTTCAGAAAGCTAGTCAACTCAACTTGCCGATCGAAACCCTGATTTTGCAATCCCTGGGTCAACTATTTCAAGAAGACGAAGACGAGCTATCTAAAGAAGATATCCTCAACAGCCTCCGAATTGCGCTTCAGGAAGTAGAAGACGGCAAAGTTCACCCGATCGCAGAACTTTGGGATGGTATTGATGTCTGAAGCACCCAGCATCCAGGTTCTGTTTGCAGATCAATTCAAGCGCCAACTCCGAACCCTCGCCAAACGCTATCGCCAAATTCAAACCGACTTGCAACCTCTCCTACAGCAGTTGCAAGCAGGCGAATGTCCAGGCGATCGCATTTCCGGTACGGGCTACACCGTATTCAAAGTAAGAGCCAAAAACAGCGACATCAGTAAAGGAAAAAGTGGAGGCTATCGCATTATTTATCAAGTCACATCAACCACTTGTTTCATCTTGCTCATCATCTATGCCAAATCTGACCAAGAAACGGTCGCCGTTGAAGAAATCAATGAGATTATCGATAGCTTCCGCAATCAGCAACAATCATAATCAAGAAATAACGTTAACTAGGATCAAAATTTAGGGATCGCGCTTTAAAATACTCCTAAATTTCAATCCCTGACTGCAGCAGCTATCAGCATAAAAACTTAGCTAAGCACTGGCGGCAATCCTACCTCTTGCGGCTGCACAAACCTGCCGTTAAAACTAACAGCTTTATCCTCAAAAGTCCTCGCTTCCGCTACCGCTTGGCGCAAATGAGCTCGCTCCATATCGTCCTGAATTCCCCCCACCAAATATACAATTAACTTCGTCGCTAAATCCTTTCCAGAAACTAGCATTCGCTTTTTGTTCGGATCGTACAAAATCCCGTACCACGCAGACTCAGGATTGTCCATGTGGCTAAATCCTTCATCGACATCGAATCTGCGGAGTTTGTCGAAAATAGATTTCAGGGAAAGTTTCTTTCTAAATACTAGAATTCCCAAAGCATTAGCTAAAGCAATTTGACCGACTGGACGGAACAAAATATTTCCCTCGCCCCCGGGCTTTTCAAAACTAAATCGGCGCAATTCAGTCGTTTCTTCGCCGCTTTCAATTCTTTGATAGCTGGGTAAAGTGGCTAAATGATCGAACAATTTTTTAAACTCTTCAATTCCCTCTTTCAGTTCTTCATCTTCGGGACGCATGGGAATTAAACCTTTTCGTTCCGGCTTCCAATGAGGGAATTTGTATTCTAAATACCGTTCCGACATATCTTGCAGCGCTTGCAATGTGGTTAAGACAGTTGATTTTGCTGCGACTGTCGCGCTGTCCCAATTGACGCGGGGGTTTCTGTCATCTTGTTCTTTTAATAAGGGATGGGTGACGGCAATTTTTCGGGCCGCGATGGCAAATCCGTTGTCCTCGTTCAATAATGCTAGCTGTCCCTGACTCAGCGTTACGGCCATTAGGTTAACGTGCACAAAGATCGATCGCACGCGCCGTTGTGCTTGCTGTCGCGTTTCCCCCGCTACCGCCGCCGGAATAAACTCAATTCCGATTTTTTCGTGAGCTAATTTATACACTGTTTCGGGGTCGATTTGATACTCTTCTGCTAAATCTTCCAGAGTAATTGCAGCGCCGACAGGTTTTTTGTTTTTGTTGTATCTTTGCAGGATTCCGGTTTTAATTAAACTCATTAAACCTTGCACTCCCATCAGCCGATGCTGGCCGTCTAAGGCAAAAATGGAGACTTTTTGAGACACATCCAAAAGCCCTAAGTTCTCGTTTTTATCAAAGGATGTAAATTCAGCAGCCGATTTGGTTGCTACGCCATTTTTATCCCATTCCTCGGCTAGAGGATTATCTACCCACGGGGGACTGACGACTACTAAAACTGCGGGGAATTTGTGCGATTTTCGGGCGGCTAAATATTGAGTTAGGGCGGCTTGGCGCGACCAATCTAAGGGACGCTGGATAATTTCGTCGATGGTTTCGTCGTCGCGGACGATGTTGTTGGTTTGGAGGTCGAATTTTTGGCGGAAAAGCGGCATTTGCGAGGCGAAACGGACGCGAGAGTCTAACCATTCTAGGGTGACTGAACCGATGTATGCTTCGCTGTTTCCCATCTGGGTTTTTTGTACGAAAATGCGATCGTCCTTTCCTAAATAATTATCTAATAAAAGTGCGATTTCCTGTCTGTCGCTATTTTCTTTTTCTAATATTTTAGTAGCGAGGTCATCCGCTGGGTTGGTGTTCATAGGCGGTTTTTATATAATTAGGCTATTTTTTCAAAAAATATCATATATTAAACTTTATGTCAACACTTGTTTTTAAAAAAACCTTGTGAAATACTTAAGTTATGCCCTGCTAGACCAGCGACATACCATAGAGTTTGCCAAAAGTCAATAGCTATTAATGCCCAATGCCCAATGCCCAATGCCCAATGCCCAATGCCCAATGCCCCATTCCCCATTCCCCATTCCCAATGCCCCATTCCCAATGCCCCATTCTAAAATATGTCTACTCCTTCCTTTGAATACATTTTGCCGGTAATTCGGGGCATTCAAGCGGGCCGCGAATATTACGTGTCGATGTGTCCGGTGCGTTTTTTGCCGAAATTGTTTCCCTTTGAATCTGAAGATTTGCCGCCGTCTATGCGGGCGAAACGCGCGCTTAACAAAGCTAGGATTCCCGAAATTGCTGATTATTTAGTTAAGAATCCTACAAATTATACTTGTGGGGCTATTGCTGCTTCGATTGATGCGGATATTACTTTTGAAGCAGTGGGAAATGAGGCCGAAGAACGGAAAATCGGTCGCTTGCGAGTGCCGATGGATGCTAAGTTTACTATTAATGACGGACAGCATCGGCGCGCAGCTTTTGAGATGGCTTTGAGGGAAAATCCGCAGTTGGGATATGAGACGGTGGCGCTGATTTTGTTTCTCGATATTGGGTTGGAAAAATCGCAGCAGATGTTTGCTGATTTGAACGGTTTTCAAGTTCCTTTGGAGGCGTCGCTAAGTCTACTTTACAACCACCGGGACGATCGCGCTTTTGTGGTGAAGGCGGTTGTTAAGCAGGTTGAGGTTTTCCGGTGTTTGACTGAGATGGAGAAGGGGAGTTTGAACGGGCGATCACACAAATTGTTTGCGCTGAGTGCGATCGATCGTGCTATCATGGCTTTGCTGTCTAATATTGAGGGCAGCGAACAGGCAAAACCCTCTGGTTCTCGCACCAAAAAAGAACAGAAAGAGGAAGAACTTGCTCAAAAAATACAACTGGCGGTTAGTTATTGGAATGCGGTTTGCAGTTTTATTCCCGATTGGCAATTAGTTCTGCACAAGCAAGTTGCGGCGGGGGAAATGCGCCGGGATTGCGTACACTGTCACAGTGTTGTGCTTGAGAGTTTGGGGGAAGTTGGGGCGGCTTTGATGTCGGTTTTTCCTGAGAGTTGGGAGGAACGTTTGAGCCTTTTGCAGCAAGTTGATTGGTCGATTTCTAATCCTGATTGGGAGAATGGGATTTTGTTGAAAGGGGGGATTTCTAAGTCGAGGGCGAGTATTAGTTGGATGAGTGATTATTTGAAGGTGAGGTTGGGTTTGGAAACCGCAGATGCACGCGGACAGTGATATAATTATCTCCTGTTTAGGCTAGAAAATTACTTTTTAGTCTGCTGACACTGCTTAAATTGTCTAGTTTCTGCGTTATGGTTGTGCCTTGCGGTTCTTAACTTTTTGTTGAAAAAAGTGTTAAATTTTAGGTCGGATTGTATTTAATCATAGCGGGAGGAGAAAATGACTACAGGAGAAGAGTCCGCAAATAAGAATTTAGCGTACTATCGACAACGTTTTGCCGCTCTTAATGTAAGTAATACACGCCAACGTGGTCAAGCTAATCATAAGCCAATATTAATCTTGTCAATCATCGATCTAATTTCTCAAGGAATAATTAGGGATAATAGAATTTATGTTTCAGACGACTTAATTAAAACCTTTAATAAATATTGGGATATCTTAGGTTCTGAATCTCATGATCGTGGTTTGCACTATCCATTTTGGCATTTGGAAGGCGATGGTTTCTGGCATAAAACATTAAAGTCGGGATTTAATGGTTCAAAGCCTAAGACCACTAACAAGCTAAGAGAAGCTGTAGAATACGGTAGTTGGGATAATGAATTATTCAATTTACTTCAAGACCAAAATTCGAGATCTCAATTAATAGATACACTGATTGCGACATGGTTTTCATTAAATAGGGAGGATATTGGAGATATTTTGCAAGTTAATCAAGACTTTGAAAAAGTTACTCAGACAGAAAGAGAACTATCAGACTCAGCATTAATTCCTGACGCAGAACCGAAATTTTATTTAACCAAATCTGCTGTTAGAAATGCTTTTTTCAGGAAAGCAGTAGTACATACCTATGATTACAAGTGTGCATTTTGTCGATTGAAAGTCATCAGGAATCTCACTCAAACTATTGTAGATGGCTCACATATTAAGCCGTTCTCAAAGTTTTATGATAATCAAATTAATAATGGGATATCATTGTGTAAAAATCATCATTGGGCTTTTGACCAGGGTTGGTTTTCTATAGATGATAATTACAGAATTATCGTCGCTGATGACTTAGAAGAGGAATCCCCCAATGCCAGATGTATGAAAGATTTTCATAGTGAAACTATTCTCCTGCCGGCTTCAGACCAAGATTTACCAAGACTTGAATCGCTAGAATGGCATCGGCTGAATGTATTTAGAGCTTAATTAACTAACTGAGGTTAAAGACATGACAGAAACAATGAAAATACCACTCTTTCCACCCCGTAGTGTTAGTGAGTTAGTGGCAGAAATAGAAAAATTAAGTAAAGAAATTAAAGAGTTATATTGTTTAGATGATATACCTTGGGTTTTAGGATATTCCGGCGGAAAAGACAGCACTACGGTAGTGCAGCTTATCTGGTATGCGATAGCAGAATTGCCACCTGAAAAAAGAATAAAAAAAATCTATGTAATCACAACAGATACACTTGTAGAAAACCCGATAGTTTCTACTTGGGTACGTCAGTCATTAAAACAGATGAAGTCTGCTGCTATAGAGCAACAGCTACCAATAGAACCTTATATGCTTTATCCAGATGTCAAAGATACTTTCTGGGTAAACTTGATGGGAAAAGGCTACCCAGCACCGAGACATGGATTTCGCTGGTGTACTGAACGCCTGAAAATCCTTCCCTCTAATCGCTTTGTTCGTGATATGGTGAGAATCAATGGAGAAGTGATTCTGATATTGGGTACTCGCAAAGCTGAAAGCATTAAACGCGCGGTTTCAATGGAGAAACATGAAATAGGTCGCATGAGTGACCGTCTAAATAATAATTCTAGTTCGATTAAATCTCTGCTTTATCAGAGTCCTAGTCTGCCTAATTCCCTAATTTATAGTCCGATAGAAGATTGGCGAACTGATGAAGTCTGGATTTATCTAAATCAGTGGGCTAATCCTTGGGAAAATAGCAACAAAGATTTATTTACCATGTATCGAGGTGCAACAGCCGACAATGAATGTCCTTTAGTTGTCGATACTTCTACCCCTAGCTGCGGCAGTTCTCGCTTTGGCTGCTGGGTTTGCACAATGGTAAGCCAAGATAAATCTATGGAGGCAATGATTCAAAACGATGAGGAAAAAGAATGGATGCAGCCTCTTCTCGATATTCGCAACGAATTAGACATTAAAAACGATCGCGATAAAAGAGACTTCCGCCGCATCTACGGTAGAGTAGAACTGTTTGAACGCAACATGGGCGACGACACAACCTCCGTCGAACCCATCCCAGGGCCCTACACCAAATTCTGGCGAGAACACTGGCTGAGACGAGTCTTGGAAGCACAAACCCAAATCCGCAAAACCGCACCCCTAGAAATGCGCGACATCACCTTAATTACCCCAGAAGAACTTAGCGAAATCCGCCGCATTTGGCTGGAAGAAAAGCACGAATTCGACGACTCTTTACCCCGGATTTACGAAGAAGTTACGGGCGAACCTTTTGAAGATTCCCGTCCCGCCGCTGAAAGAAAACTCCTCGGTAGCGATGAATGGACTGCGATCGAAGAGATTTGCAGCGAGGATAAAATGCACCTCGAATTGATGGCAAAACTCCTGGATACAGAACGCCAATACTACACGAAGCCCCGCCGTACAGGCATTTACGGCGATTTGGACAAATGCTTTGAAACCAGTTCGCGATCGAAGGAAGAAGCAATTGGCAACGCCCACTATCAACGCAATTTAAAAAAAGCGGTGGAAGATATCAAAGCAAATCCGACGGAAAACATTCAGCAATTCAAAGATGCGATCGCCCAAACCAACAGTTCCGCCAAAAACGATACCGTTGATATTGCCAAACTTAAAGAAGAACTGGAAAGCAATAGCAATCAAAGCAGACAGTTGTCTTGGGCGGATATCAAATTTTCACCGCCAAATTCAGGAGAGGAAAAACCAAGCGAATAGCACGCGCTAGCCTGCGGTTAAACCCAAACTTGTTGACAGCTACCCCGCCGAGCGATCGGATACAATAGGCTGTCAACTAACCTCATTATTACCCAACCCTCATCGTTTAAATTACAAAATTTTTACGACCATGATTAATCCTAATATTCCCCATCAGGAGCTTACATACAGCATCATCGGCTGTGCAATGAGAGTACACCGGAGGACGCAAAAAGGTTTAAGAGAAAAACATTACCAAAGAGCCTTTGATGCTGAAATGATAGAATCCGGTTTAACAACAGAAATGGAGTATCCCAGACAAATTTACGACGGTGAAGTTTGGATGGGAATCCTTTATCTAGACCATTGGGTGAATGAAGGTATTGTAGTAGAGGATAAAGCCGTAAATTATCCAATGACCGATAAAGATAAAGCTCAAATAATAGCTTACGTAGCAGCTACAGGAGCGCAAGTAGGTTTATTTATAAACTTTGGACGCAGCAAATTAGAATATCACCGCATCCTCCCACCAAAATCTGTACAAGGTTGGCAGAAACACATTCAACCATACTTGTGGACGCCCAAAACAAGTGGCAGGGGTTGGACAAGAGGAAGTTCAGGAACCTATGAAGAAACAGATGCGGAACTCCCCTTACCTCCCAGCATTAGACCCCGGAACCAAGAGGAAGATTCAACCGATGTGATTGATTGGTAGCAAGGGGGGGACGGTTAGCAACGGATTTTGTAACGGATGTAACGGATGATTAGTGGGTGATTACCAAATCCGCTGCTAATCGCCGCCCACCAACCA
This sequence comes from Microcoleus sp. AT3-D2, assembly GCF_036705715.1. Classification (NCBI taxonomy): domain Bacteria; kingdom Bacillati; phylum Cyanobacteriota; class Cyanophyceae; order Oscillatoriales; family Microcoleaceae; genus Microcoleus; species Microcoleus sp. AT3-D2. The sequence continues at coordinate 28,575 of NZ_JAUBVE010000046.1, forward strand.
CCCATCCGTTACATCCGCTGCTAACCACCACCCCACCAACCACCCATCCGTTACATCCGCTACCAAATCCCTTGCCAATAACCGCCGCCCACCAACCACCCATCCGTTAAATCCGCTACAAAATCCGCTGCTAACCGCCCCCCCACCAACCAACAACATCTACATCTACAATGCAATTCCTCGAACTCGTCCTCAAAAACTTCGGCCCCTATGCAGGCACCCAAACCATCAATCTCCGCCCCGAAAAAGACGGAAATCCCTGCCCAGTCATTTTATTTGGCGGCATGAATGGCGGCGGCAAAACCACCCTCATGGACGCCATTCGCCTCGCCCTCTACGGTGGCCGCGCCCAATGTTCCACCAGAGGCAATTTAAGCTACAGCGACTTTCTCAATCAATGCGTCAACCGCCACACTCCCACATTAGAAGATACCCGCGTCGAACTAACATTTGAACAAGTCCAAGATGACAAATTATCTCAATTCAAAATTGTTAGATACTGGACAAAAAACGATACCAAAGACAACTTAAGCATTCTCATATACAGCGAAGTAGTCAGCGATTGGTGGTCTGACAAAGCGATTACTAACACCTGGGACGAATACATCGAAACCCTTTTGCCCGTCGGAATATCCAACCTATTTTTGTTTGACGGCGAACAAGTAAAAGAACTCGCCGAACTCGAAACACCGCCGGAGTTTGTCGTCGGGGCGATTAAATCTCTTTTAGGTTTGGAACTTGCAGAACGCCTCGCGGTCGATTTAGAAATATTAGCCGGCCGCAAGCGGAAAGAAATTGCTGGCAAAAAAGACTTGGCTGCTTTAGAGAAAATCGAACAAACTTTTAAGGAAATTAATGATAAAATAGACTTAGCTAAGCAAGAACAAGCCAGCTTTAAAAACGAATTAAATAAAGCTCAAAAAAATCAGCAACAAGCCTCAGAAAAGTTTATTTATGAAGGCGGAAAAATTGCCGCCGATCGCAGTCAGCTAGACAGCAAGCTAAACGACTACAGAAATCAGGCAGACAAAACCCGTCAATCCATGATGGAATTGGCATCAAATACGCTACCACTAGCCCTAATTTCGCCCTTGCTAAGCGAAGCAAAAATTCAAGCAGAAACAGAAGCCAGCCAGCAGCAAGCAAAGATTGCCCAAAATGTTATCAAACAAAGAAGCGATCGCCTTCTCAACTATATCGCAGAAATCTCCTTAAATCCCCAACAGCTAGATAAAATTCAAGACTTCATCCGCCAAGAAAACCAAGAACTAGAACAGCAAGCCGGAACAGACGCCCCGCCCTGGATGAACGCCGACAACAACAGCATCCAGCAACTAGAAAACCTCCTTAGCTACCAAATCAAAGCCCAGCAAATTCAAGCCCGCGACCAAATAGAAGAAATCAAAAGCATTGAAGCAGAAATCGACTTTACAGACAGACAACTCGCAGCCGCCGCTTCCCCCGAAGCCTACGAGAAACTAGAATTGGCAGTTAAAAATGCCCAAAAAGCAGTTGCAAACGCAGCCGCAGACTTAGAATCAGCTAACCGCCGCATAGACGAATTAGACAGAGAATTAGCCAAAACCCAAAAAGAACTAGAAAGCTACAGCAGCGAATACATTACCATCAGAAACAGCCAACACGTCATCGCCTCCATCGCCAAAGCCCAAGCCACCCTGAAACTCTTTAAAGAAAAACTCACCCTCAAAAAACTCAATAAACTCGAAATAGAAATTACCGACTGTTTCCGCTACCTGTTGCACAAAACCGACCTCGTGCACAGAGTTGCGATCGACACTCAAACATTTAGCCTTTCCATTTACGATCCAGAAGGCAAACCGGTACCCAAACACCGACTTTCAGCCGGGGAAAAACAATTGCTGGCGATCGCCTTTTTGTGGGGATTGGCTAGAGTATCCGGGAGACAATTGCCAGTGGCGATCGACACTCCCTTGGGCCGCCTCGACTCCTCCCACAGAAACAACCTAGTCGAACGGTATTTCCCCTCGGCCAGCCACCAAGTCATCCTGCTTTCTACCGACACCGAAATTAGCAAAGTAGAATACGAAAAACTCCAAGAATTAGAGGCGATCGCCCACAGCTACCTCCTCAAATACGACTCCGCCAAACACCAAACCACCGTCGAAAAAGGTTACTTCTGGGAATAAAAATTCGCGCTAAAAAATAGCCGCAACCCCCTTGACTTTGCTAGGGAGTTGCGGTAGTATATATAGCATAATGGGATGGTTGCGAAAAATTTATTTTTCCCACCATCCCATTATTAAGGATAAATCCTACTACAATCACAATACCAAAAAAAACCGATTTAATCAAGTCACGCCGTGTAAAAAAATGTTAATTATTTCTAGTTATCTAGAGGCTTTGCTTTTTCAAGATTAACACTTTTTACAATACACCAAAAAATTTTAAACCTATGGAACCACCAGTTGATCGCATCCGCCTCTCCCAAACAGGCAAAGACCAACTATCAAAACTGAAACGATCGACCAAAATCGATCAGTGGAATATTCTATGCAGGTGGGGATTTTGCCGATCGCTCGCCGAGCCCAGCATCCCATCGCCAGTACCAATTCCCAGCGACAGCAACGTCGAATTAAGCTGGGATGTCTTCGGCGGCGACATGGCAGATATCCTGATAATTGCCCTCAAGCAGCGCTGTCACCAAGATAATTTAGGCACAGAAAAAGAAACTCTAGCCAAACAGTTTCGCCTGCACTTGCACCGAGGGATTGGTTATTTGGCCGGCGATCCGAATATTAAGAAAATCGAAGACTTGGTGGCGATCGCTTTATCGCCTGAAAAATTAAGAAATTAACGGTTTGTTGACTGTTGACTGTTGGCTGTTGACTGTTAAGCAGCCCCAAACAAATAACAAGTAACAAATAACTTCCTACTTGAGTAACAGGGGGAAAAAATGCCCTACTGGGCCTTGACCTTCCCCAATATCCAAAGCATATTTGAGAGCAGTAGTCACATAATCCTTAGCCAATGTCACCGCTGTAAATAAATCCTTACCTAATGCTAAATTAGCGGCGATCGCAGCACTCAAAGTACAACCAGTCCCGTGAGTATTCCCAGTATCAACAGTCTCAGTCTTCAACACATCCAACCGCGTACCATCAAACCAAACATCAATTCCCCGCAAATCCCCCTTCATCCCGCCGCCCTTCACCAAAACAGCTTTTGCGCCCAAACGGTAAATCTGCTGCGCCGCCGATCGCATATCGTCTAGAGAAACAATCTCCAAACCGCTCAAAATCTGAGCCTCAAACCGATTCGGAGTCACGACAGCAGCCATTGGAATCAAAACATCCCGCAAAAATGCGATCGCCCCCTCATCAATCAATCGATCGCCCGATCGTGAAACCATCACCGGATCGACAACCAAATTCCCTATTCCCAAACCTTCCACCTGTGAAGCCACCGCCACCATAATTTCCCGATTCAGCAGCATCCCAGTTTTCACAGCGTGCACCCCAATATCCCCAACCACCGCCTCAATTTGAGCCGCCACAGCCTCCGCAGACAAAGCATCAACTCGCATCACCCCCAAAGTATTTTGAGCCGTCACGCAAGTCAGAGCACTCGTACCGTGCACACAGTGAAACGCAAAAGTCCGCAAATCGGCCTGAATTCCCGCCCCGCCGCCACTATCCGAACCCGCCACAGTCAAAGCCACAGGAATCTTCGATTTAATCATCTTATTTCAACCGCAGATAAACGCCAATTTTCTCCAGACAAATCCCATCTTATCCGCGTTCATCAGCGCTCATCCGCCCTCATCTGCGGTTAAAAATTCCCCAACAAAATTAGCTATGATTAAAACAAATGTAAAGAATTATTGCAAACAACAGTGCAAATCACCCGAATAGACCTCAACTCTTGGATCTTCCACATTTCAGGCCAAACCATCCTCGTCGATCCCTGGCTAGTCGATCCCCTCGTATTTTACGGTCAACCCTGGCTGTTCACCGCCTACCACAACACCCCCGTCACCTTCACTCCCAGCACCTTACCGCCGATCGACCTCATCCTAATTTCCCAAGGATTAGACGACCACTGTCACAGACCAACACTCGAACAGCTTGATCGCACAATTCCCGCGATCGCCTCACCCACCGCAGCCAAAGTCCTCAGCAGTTTAGGCTACACTAATATCACATCTTTAGCAAATTGGCAAGAGTTAAATTTTAAAGAAAAGTTACAAATTACTGCCGTACCCGGAGCCGAAATCGGACCCGGACAAGAAGAAAACGGCTATTTGCTCAAAGATTTAAGCAGTGGTGAGACACTTTATTACGAACCGCACCTGCCACCATTAGAAAAAGTCAAACAGAAAATAGACACAGTAGACGTAGCGATCGCCCCAGTCATCGGTCAAATCTTCCCATTCCTCGGACAAGTCATCATCGGGCCAGATGAAGCCCTCCGCCTCGCCCAAACACTGAAACCTCGGTTTTTTCTGCCTACAGCGACGGGAGACATCCGAGCCACAGGCATTTTACCAATGTTAGTGCGATCGATCGGCAGCATTCCCGAATTTCGCGATTTACTAGCAAAATCCGGCCTCTCCACCCAACTCCTCGAACCCGAACCAGGCCAAACCCTGGAAATTTTAGATTTTAGATTTTAGATTTTAGATTTTTTAGATTTTAGATTTTAGATTTTTTAGATTTTAGATTTTAGATGCTCGATATTTTCGATTTTTTAGATGGGAGATTGGAGATTCAATGCCAAATCCCCAATCTAAAATCCAAAATCCCCAATCTAAAATCCCAAAATCCCCAATCTAAAATCTAAAATCTAAAATCATCTTGGTGGGCGACGGTTACGCAAAAACTCAGGAATATCCAATCCCAAATCCTGCGGCGGTTTCGCTTTCGGATCAGGCGTCTGTTGAGCAGGAGTTGTCGGCGCAGTTGCAGCCCGCCAAGGAGCATTAACATTTTGCGTCCGCCCCGGAGTCGGAGGCGCCGGAATTTCTCCCGAAAAACCAGTAGCGATCACAGTAATCTTAATTTCGCCCTGAAGCCGCTCGTCAATCACCGCTCCAAAAATAATATTGGCATTCGGATCGACAACCTCGTAAATCGTCTCAGCCGCCGCATTCACCTCGTGCAGCGTCATGTCAGTACCGCCAGTGATGTTAAACACCACACCTCTAGCGCCCTCAATAGACGAAGCTTCCAGCAGAGGCGAAGAAATAGCCTGCATCGCAGCCTCCCTAGCCCGCGACTTGCCAGAACCCACACCGATGCCCATCAAAGCCGAACCCGCATCAGCCATTACTGCCCGCACGTCAGCAAAGTCAACATTCACCAAACCGGGAATAGTAATAATGTCAGAAATACCCTGAACCCCTTGGCGCAGGATATCATCAGCAACTCGAAAAGCCTCTTGTACCGGCATTTGTTCCGAAATCACAGACAGCAGCTTGTCGTTAGGAATTACGATCAGCGTATCCACGCGCGTTTGCAAAGCCGCGATTCCTTCCTCAGCTTGGCTGGTGCGTCGCCGTCCCTCAAACGTAAAAGGCCGCGTCACTATGCCCACAGTCAAGGCGCCCATTTCCTTAGCCACCTCAGCCACAATCGGAGCCGCGCCCGTACCCGTACCGCCGCCCATGCCGGCTGTGATAAATACCAAATCCGCATGATTCAGAGCATTAGCAACCTCGTCGCGAGATTCCTCCGCAGCCTTTTGACCAATCGCCGGATTGCCCCCTGCCCCCAAACCGCGCGTCAACTTCTGTCCGACTTGCAAGCGTTTCGGAGCATTTGAGAGAACCAGAGCTTGGGAATCTGTATTCACACACCAAAACTCGACACCAGAAACCTCGCTGGCAATCATCCGGTTAACGGCGTTGCCCCCACCGCCGCCGACGCCAATTACTTTGATTTTGGCAGCACTGCTGGGCATTATGTCTTTGGGATTGACCATAGGATCGATATCAATACTATCTACATTTACATAACCAGACTTGCGTCTAAAGGGATTGGCGGAATCTGCAGCCACCGGAAAATTTTTTACTTCTTCCGAAGGGGGACTGTCTTGGTCAGACCCCTGTCTATTATTAAGCTTCATTAGAGTCGGGGATAGTAGATTACAGCTTTTTAACTAAACGCCAATTCACAATCAACTATAGGCTAAGTTGCGTGAAAAACTAACACTGATCGATGCTTAATGTTAGCAATCTCGGATTTTGCCGGCCTCGCTAGCCCAGACCTCGCTTGACGCCCTCCAGGTACTTGACCGGATTAAGGCAATTGTAAGCAAGGCAGAAGGAAAAAAAATGGATACTAGCCCCAGACGCGGAGCGCTATCCAAAAACTGTGCTGATTTGAAGCCCTGCGTATCGATCCTGGTGGGCAACAATTCTGCCTATCGATCGATACCTTCTAGCTTCTGTTGACAGAAAATCAATTCTGGGCGCGAGTGGGTGCGGGAGTGGAACTCTCCAAACTGGGGGGGAGTTCTGGCAAATGGACGATCGGCGAAGCAGGATTTTTCAAGTCAATGTAGGCTATTTTGCTTGAATCTAGCTGTTTTGGCAATTGTCGCATTCGGTCTAAAACCTTAAGTTGCTCCGCAGTCTTGGAACTGTAGGGCCCTAAGTGTACGGTACCGATCTCTGTTTTCAAGATCAAGTTGTTCGGGTTTTGCCAATTAATCTCAAACACTTTCACCGTCAAGCCGCTGAGTCCTTGGTAAAACTTCTGCCAAGAGGCGCGGTACTGTTCCAAAGGCCCGATGACTTTTAAAGTCGGCAAAGAACGCTGAGGCTGTGTTCCCGGAATGCTGCCGGGCCCGATCGAACTATTCTGCGATCGTACAGCAGTATAACTATCCGACGGCATCCAACCTCCGCGAGCGTCCAGCCACCCCACTTTTTCCTTGTCGCTGTTCGATCTCAACACCGCAGTCGGTTGAGCTACCGCCACCGGCAGTCGTTCTGCCACTTCTATAGTCAAACTCGGCGGAAACAAGTTACGAGTCACCTTAGCTTTAGCTATCGGCCCCGTTGACTCCAGCTTTTCGGCCAGGGCCTGCGGTTGAATCCCCCACAGCGACTGCGGGTAAGACAGCGGCACCAAAGACCGCACCGCCTTATCTGACAGCCACTGATTGCCCTCCACCTTCACTTGTTCCGATCGGGCAATTAACCAAGCCGGCTGAGCAATCCACCACAGCAAACCTCCAGCCATGGCGCTCGCTGCCAGCATTTGCCACACAACAGCCGCCAATCGAGCGCGCCTCTGCTGCCGCAACTTTTGGCGCCTGCGCCCTAACTCTGTTTGAGAAACCGCTCCAAAACTAGCCATCTACGTCTTGACAATATAGTAATTAAGGATTAGCACAAATTCCAAACTGTTTAATCTCTCTCTATCTTGAACCCTGTTTTCCCCTACCATTTAACCAGATTCCCGCAAATTTACCCAGACTCCTGCCAAGATCAGTAATATCACTGATCCCGCTAGGTAATTCCAAAGTTTTAATTAAGAATTTCCAATTCCAGCGCCGGGAAAACCCCTTACCAGCTCCAGGTTCTTTGGGTATTTAGGGCATTACCCCACAGTGCAAAAGGTTACAAATCAAACTAAACTCAGGCAAAGAAAGTTTAGACTTTCGATTAAATTTTTTAACTTTTATTCGGCTTCAATTGTGATCGCACTCGAATTAGACAGATTCTATAAAGCCTGCAACCCGAGCAAGACCCTTGTTGCGGGAGACCCAGGGGATTATCAATACTACATTGATTTTGGTTCCGTGCGTGGCGGCAAAATCATTGAATCTTTACAGCGAACCATTACCCGCATCTCCCCCAACGAGCCAACCTGTCAACTATTTACAGGACATATCGGCTGTGGCAAATCTACGGAATTGTTTCGGCTGAAAGCTGAGTTAGAGCAAGAGGGTTTTTGCGTCGTCTACTTCGAGTCTTCCCAAGACTTAGACATGGGTGATGTAGACATCAGCGATATTTTGCTGAGCATTGCGCGCCAAGTCAGCGAAACTATGGAATCGGCTAAAATCAAACTCAGACCGAGCTATTTCAGCAATCTGTTTGCAGAAGTGGCAGAATTTTTACAGACTCCCATCGATTTGTCAGCGGAAGCCGAGTTATCTGTAGGCATTGCTAGAGTTACTGCTAAAACTAAAGACTCTCCCAAACTGCGATCGCAACTCAGGCAATATCTCGAACCCCGCACCAACAGCATTTTGCAGTCGATCAACGAAGAACTTCTCAACAAAGCTAACGCCGAACTTAAGCAGCAAGGGAAAAAAGGGCTCGCAGTCATTGTTGACAACCTCGATCGCCTCGACGCATCCCTCAAACCCAGCGGACGCACCCAGCCAGAATACTTGTTTTTAGACCGCGGCGAACAGTTGAAAAAACTTAATTGCCATGTTGTCTACACGATTCCCTTGACTTTGATTTTTTCCAACGATTTCGGCCGCCTCGCCAGTCGATTTGGAGTCAAGCCCAAGGTGATGCCGATGGTACCAGTGCAAGTGCGATCGGGCGACGACCACATTGAAGGAATGGCACTGCTGCGCCAGCTAGTATTAGCTAGAGCTTTCCCCGCAGTTGCTCCCCATCAACGCATTGATTTGATTTCCCAGGTGTTTGACTCTCCCAAAACTTTAGACCGCCTTTGCCGGATCAGCGGCGGTCACGTTCGCAATCTACTGATGCTTTTGTATAGCTGTTTACAGCACGAAGACCCTCCCTTCTCTCGCGGATGCCTCGAAAGCGTCATTCAAGAATATCGCGATGACCTTTTGGGAGCCATCAATGACATGGAATGGGAATTGCTGTTTCAAGTCGTCAACCGACAAAGTGTAACCGGCGAAGAAGAGTCTCAAATCTTGTTGCGAAGTATGTTTGTCTTTGAATACCGCGATCAAGAAGGTCGTTGGTTTGGAATTAATCCAGCCCTAGCAGAAACCAGAAAATATAAGGAGTGGTTACAGCGCCGTGAACCAAAATAGTTGGGATTTTTGAGATGGCTTCGCGACTCTAAGAACCCTTAACCACGAGGGACTTAGAAAGTATTTAACTGAAAATTGATCGCTCACAACTCCGAAATCTTACAATCCAATACAGAAATCAGTCAGCGGTTTTTGCCACTGGCTGATTTCTGTTGAATGCTGGCTATAGGCGGTGAATGTTATTGTCGTGTAAAACTTTGCCGCCACTAAAGACTTTGCCCACTCTCAACTCTCATATCTGCAATGTCAGAGCCCCTATGTCTATTTTTACCTGTTGCTCTTAATTTCACATAATCCCATCTTGGAGGACATTTTTTTTCTGTTATGCTAAATGCCTGCTACAGATATATCGGAGTTGTTTACTAATAGCTAGTAGTCGCGATGAGCATAAATTTAGCGGTTGGCTATTTATGATCTGTAGTCCTTTATATATAGCTGAATCAAAAAATCTAAGACAACCTTAAATTTTTATTCGCAAGTCTAGCATTCTCTGAGATTGAGAGGTATGATATCTTTACATTGGCTCTAATAACTATGTAAGTATTGACAGGACAAGTACGAAAAACTACGTATTTATACAGAGATAAAGCGTCAAACAGAGACGGCTATGTCTAAGTAGATACGCTTTCAGTCACGATTGGCGAGCGTTAGGTAATTGATTAATGCAAAAGAGGTGCACGCATGACCGATCTAATTAAGGTACAAGAAACTGCCAACTACAACGAGCGCTCGCTCAAAACTCTGGTCAGGTCAATCACAATGTCTCAACACCAATTCTCGCTAATTTTGGTGCGCTGCAACTATGAGCAGTTGCGGCAGCAAATAGCGCAGCGCCTGCGAGAAGTGTCCCCAGTTCCAATTCAAGATATCGTTCTGCCACCTTCAGTTAAAACTCTCTACACTACCCTGCAGGCAAGCACTTTCCAGGAGGGGTACTCCCCTGTCGGTACCGCGTCGGCTTTGATGGTATTCGGTTTAGAAACAGTAGTAGCGATCGACGAACTGATGGCTTCTACCAATCAAGTGCGAGACGAATTTCGCAAAAATTTTTCCTGCCCAGTGATTTTGTGGGTAACAGATGACATCGTGACCAAAATGATTCGTCTGGCCCCGGATTTCAAAAGTTGGGCCGCCGCCACAATTAAATTTGAAATGGGCGTTGACGAATTAATTAATTTCCTCGCTAAGCGGGCCGATACTATATTTAAAATAGGCGAACTCAATCAAGAACTCGCCAGCAGCAACGTCAGCAGCATAGCTAATTGTGAGACCTGCGAAACCCCGTGCGAAAAACGCGGCCTGGAGCGCGAAATCAGCTCTGGAGAACGCTTTCTAACTTTTAACTCAGGGCCCCAAAACCGACGACAATCAGATGTCCACTCGTATTCGCCATTGAGTCCGGGCAATACCTTCGATTTGGCGATCGGCTCTTTGCCACGCCGAGAACTCGAATTAGCTTTAAGAGATTTACAAAATCGCGGTGAAGAATTAGAACCCGCCCTCAAAGCCAGCCTGCAATTCGTTCTCGGTCGAGATTACTATGTCAGCGACCAAACCGAAACTGCCTTAATTCACTACCAAGAAAGTTTACTATTTTGGCAGCAGAAAACGGGCAACTGGGAACTGGCAAACTTGGAACATTCCGAAAACCCAGAAACCTTCTCCTCCTTGTCGAAGCCTGTCCCCAAAATTTTATTTTTAGAGAGAGAAGGCATAGTGCTGTTTCACATAGCCCTGTGTCACCGCTTGCAAGCAGCCAGAAACCCGGTAGCCAACCGCCAGCACTGGGAAGAAGCTTGGATTAGCCTGGAACAATCTAGAAACGCTTTCTCCCTTGCCTCACGCCCCGAATTGGTAGCTGAGGTGACAGCACACCTCGGAGAAGTGCTGCAGCGCCTGAAAGCTTGGGGAGAGTTGCAAGCATTAGCTGAAAATTCTTTGCAGTTGCACTTCACTTACGGTACTCCCAGCCAATTAGCTCAAGATTACGGCTTTTTGGCTGAAGTTGCCTTGCAACAGTCGAGGTGGAGTCAAGCCCGCCAGCTAGCCGAGTTGGCTTTGGCGATTTTGGATCAAACGCCTAATGATTTGAGATTGCTGATTGAAGATTTGAGATTGGGGTTTGAGGGAAATTATCCTGAATTTCTGGGCCCTAACGAGTCAAGTAACGAACCCAAATCTAAAATCCAACATCCCAAATCCGACAGGAGTTCGTATCTTTTACTTTTAGCCCGAAGTTTGCGGCAGCTAGGCCAGTGGGAAGCGGCGGTTCATTCTTTGGAGTTGGCTCAATCTCAAAGCGAGCCGAAGTACGACCCCCGACTTTACATCGATATTTTGACGGAACTGCAAGCGGTTTATTTCGAGCAGGGAGAGTATCTTAAAGCGTTTCGGATTAAAAAAACCCAGCGGTCGATCGAATATCAATACGGATTTAGAGCTTTTATCGGAGCCAGCCAATTGCAGCAGCAGCGCCAAGCCGTCAATCCTTCAGGTCCCTCAGCTCAAAACCAAGCTGCCATTGCAGCGTCCATGACAGCTTACTCGCGCCAAACAGATATCAATAGCTTGCTAGAAAGAATTAGCAGGGACGACCATAAATTAACTATTATTCATGGGCCCAGTGGAGTCGGGAAAAGTTCTCTCGTCAATGCCGGCTTAGTACCAGCTTTGAAAAATATTACTCCGGGCGCGCGGGATACATTGCCCGTAGTAGTCAAAGTTTACACCGACTGGCTGGTGGAGTTAGAAAATGCTTTGAACAGCGCACTGTACGACAAACAAGCCGAAGAGGAAAGTAAATTAATCTCGAAAGGACTACAGGAAATCCCCAAAAAAAGTTGCTCTGTTATTCCTGCTCGCAGCTCGGAAGTCTCTTCTTTTATTATAGATCAGTTACGCGAAAATGCCACAAATAATTTGTTGACTGTGCTGATTTTCGATCAATTTGAAGAGTTTTTCTTTGTTTCAACTTCAGTGGCACAAAGACAACTTTTTTATAATTTCTTGCGTTTGTTTTTGAACTTGCCTTATGTCAAGATCATTCTGTGCTTGCGCGAAGATTATTTGCACTACTTACTAGATTGCGATCGCTTCCCAAATCTTGACGCTATTAACAATAATATTCTCGACAAAAGTATCCGCTACCAACTGCGGAGTTTTTCTATCAAAGACGCGCGGGCTGTCATCGGACACTTAACAGAACGGGCGGAATTTTATTTAGAGCCGGCACTGATCGATGCCTTCGTAGAAGATTTAGCAGACGAACTGCAAGAAGTGCGACCAATCGAATTGCAGGTAGTAGGAGCGCAACTGCAAGAAGAAGGTATTACCAGTCTAGCACAATACCAGCAATTGGGGGACAATCCCAAAGCGGAATTAGTGAAGCGATCGCTCGAAAGAGTCATCTCTGACTGTGGTCTGGTTAACGAAGACGCAGCTTGGAAAATCTTGTTTTCCTTGACAGATGAAAGAGGCGTTCGCCTGATAAAAACCAAACACGAACTCTCGTTAGTTACAGGCCCGCAGCCAGCCGATGCCCGCGAAACTGAATTATCGGCGATCGGCAGAAATCGAATTCCCTTACACCGACAGTTCGCAAAAGACTCTGAAAACCGACAAAATAAAACCGACAACCTCGACTTAATTTTAGACATTTTAGTTGGTCATGGTTTGCTATTTCTGCTACGGGAAGCGCCCGAAGACCGCTATCAATTGGTACACGACTATTTAGTGCGACCAATCCGCCAAAGATTCGGCTTAGAAGCCAGGCTGCACAAAGCAGAAGCAGACAAAAAAATGAGTCAAGCACAGCTCTACCGAGCCAATACTTTTCTCAAACAACTGCTGGGAGTAGCAGTGATAGGCGTCATGCTGCTAACCAGTTCCACCATCGCCGCCGTAAATTTTTGGTGGCGGGCAGTTGGTCAAAAACAGCTAGCTGTCGCTCAAACTCAGCGAGCTGAAATCAGTACCCTGACAGCAGCTTCTGAAGCACTTTATTTCTCAAACAACAAATTTGACGCCATGATGGAAAGTTTGAGAGCTGGTAAAAAGTGGAAACAGATCGAACACTCCCAACAAATGTATACTCTCAAAGACACCGAAATTCTGATTTCTGCTGCCCTCCAGCAGGCAGTTTATGGAGTCAAAGAACGCAACCGCTTGGAAGGACACGGCGATGTAGTTTGGGGCCTTAGCTTCAGTCCAGACGGCGAAACAATAGCTTCTTCCAGTGTAGATAAAACAGTAAAACTTTGGCGGCGCGATGGCAGTTTGCTGGCAACTTTTAAAGACCATACTAATAGTGTCTCCTGTGTGGCGTTCAGTCCAGACAATAAAACCATAGCCTCGGCAAGTTTAGATAAAACTGTCAAGATTTGGCAAACTGACGGCAGTTTGGTGGCAACTTTCAAAGGCCATACTAATAGCGTTACCAGCGTTGCTTTTAGTTCTGACGGTCAAACGATCGCCAGTGGCTCTACAGACAAAACTATCAAACTTTGGAAAACCGACGGCACGCTGTTGCGAACGATCGAACAATTTGCTCCCGTAAATTGGCTAAGCTTCAGCCGCGACGGCAAAATAATCGCTGTGGCGAGCGATGACGGTACTGTGAAACTGTGGAGTTCTGACGGTAAGTTAATCGCTAATTTATGGCACAGCGAAAACAGACAACCCTCGAAAATTTACACCGTCAGTTTCTCCCCCGATGGTGAAACGATCGCCAGTGCGGGTGAAGATAAAACGGTGAAAATCTGGAGCATCGCTGCACTCAAACGCCCACCAACAGAAAATTCCACACCAGCCAAAAAAGGTGAACTGCTAACAACTTTGCGGGGACACAGCAAGTGGGTATTTGGTGTCAGTTTCTCTCCCGACGGTCAAACACTTGCTTCTGGAAGTGCAGACGGGACTGTCAAACTCTGGAGTCTTGCTGGTGTTGGCGACAAACGCCCAACCGATGCTAGCAGTATTAAACCAGAGAGTCGCTTACTGAGAACTTTTGAGGGACACGCCGATCGAGTTACTCAGGTGAGTTTTAGCCCGGAAGGCAAAACCTTGGCTTCGGCAAGTTTTGACAAAACTGTCAGGCTGTGGCGACTCGATGACGTGCCGCTCAAAACTCTCGACGGACACCAAAACCGGGTGCAAGGCGTTACTTTTAGCCCCGACGGCCAAAGGCTGGCTTCTGCTTCTACGGACAACACTATCAAACTCTGGAGCCGCACGGGGGTTTTGCTGGAAACCTTGGAAGGACACACTCAGAGAGTCGCCAGCGTCAGTTTCAGCCCCGACGGCCAGCTACTTGCTTCTGGGAGTTACGACAAAACGGTGAAGGTGTGGAGTTTGACAGAAGATGGCATGAATAATATTCTCCCTTGTCCTTCGGCTCCGCTATTCCCGTGTTCGCCTTCTGTGCTGTTCACTCTCGACGGCCACGCCGACAGCGTGATGAGCGTGAGTTTTAGCCCCGACAGCGAGGTTCTGGCTTCGGCGAGCAAGGATAAGAGTGTGAAACTCTGGACTAGAAACGGCAGGTTGATTAAGACTTTGACGGGACACACAGGCTGGGTGACTGGGGTGACTTTCAGTCCCGACGGCTCGATGCTGGCTTCTGCAAGCGATGATGGTACTCTCAAACTCTGGAATCGCGACGGTCGTTTGCTAAGAACTTTTGAAGGAGCTCACAACAGTTTTGTGTTGGGGGTGGCTTTTAGCCCTGATGGCAAAATGCTGGCTTCGGCTGGTTACGACAATTCGGTGAAATTGTGGAAGGTAGATGGGACTTTGGTGGCGACGCTGCTGAAGGGTTCTAGCGACAGCGTGACTAGCGTTGCTTTTAGCCCGGATGGTTTGTTGGTTGCTTCGGGCAGTTACGATCATAAGGTGAAACTGTGGAGCCGCAGCGGGACTTTGCTAAAAACTTTGACGGGTCACAAGGATAGCGTGATGAGTGTGAATTTTAGCCCGGATGGGAAGGTTCTGGCTTCTGCAGGCCGGGATAATCGGGTGATTTTATGGAATTTGGATCTTGACGATTTGCTGGTGAGGGGCTGTGACTGGGTGGGAGATTATCTGAGAACTAATCCTAATGTGAGCGATCTTGATCGGCGTCTCTGTGAGGGGGTTGGGGCAAAACCAAATCGATTTTAGATTTTCGATTGGGGGATGCAGTGGATTTTCGATTTTCGATGTTACTCACCCCTTTGAGGATCTTGATCGCTAATTTCTCCCGCCTTCCCCCTCTCTCCCTCCACCCCTTCCCCCTCCCCCTTTCTCAAAAACTATTTTTTCCTTCCCCTTGCTCTCGGCTTCCTGTAAAGTAAATAATTGTAAAGAAATATGAGTTTTCTCTTATCCTTTGGTTAAGACCGCCAGCTAGCATTCACAATTAAGACCCGGATTATAAGTTCCTATGTCACAGCTTTTCCCGCGAAAATTTCTAGCCTCTGTTGCCGCATTTTTTCTGGCTTTGTCGGTGTGGACGATCGCACCTGCGGCCCACGCTTTCAATAATCCCGATTTGTTGCCGTCAACTCAGACGCCGATCATTGACTTAGCTAAAGCCCTTACGGATATTGAAGAAGAAAATTTGGCAAAAAATTTAAAGGCATTTGAATCCGAAACCGGCTGGAAATTGCGAGTGCTGACTCAGTACGATCGCACGCCTGGTTTGGCTGTCAAAAGTTATTGGGGGCTAGATAACAAGAGTGTGTTATTAGTTGCTGACCCCCGAGGGGGCAATTTGCTCAATTTTAATGTGGGCGACTCGCTGTATCCGCTGCTGCCGCGCACTTTTTGGGTGGAACTGCAAACCCGCTACGGTAATCAATTTTTTGTGCGGGACAATGGGGAAGATCGAGCGATTATTGAATCTTTGGAGTCGATAGAAGGCTGTTTGCGTCAGGGCGGATGCCGCGTGGTTCCCGGTTTGCCGAGGGAACAGTGGGTTCTGACGTTAATTACGTCGGTGGTTGGCGGCGTCATCTGCGGGTTTGCGGCTCAGCCTCGGAAGCCGGGACAGGTTGTGGCTTGGCAGTGGGCTCTGATTTTTTCGCCGCTGTGGGGCATTCTGTTTTTCGCTTTCGGGCTTGGGCCGGTGGTGACTCGGACTTCTGACTGGTTGCCTGTGGTTCGGAATGTGTCCGGTTTTGCGATCGGAGCTTTGGTGGCATTCCTGACTCCGGTGTTGGGCAAATCTTCTTCGTCGTCGGAAACTTAGTCATTTGTTGGCAGTTGTCAGTTGGCAGTTGCCAGTCAACAGTCAACAGTCAACAGTCAACAGTCAACAGTCAACGAATGACTAAAAGCTGGTAAGCTGATACCTGACAACTCACAGGCGACAGCTATCCAACAAATGGAATGGCACGTAAGCGATGCCCAGAGTCTGGGATTAATCGATAACGAAATTGGCGACCACGGTTTTTCAGCGGCGGAGTACGAAATAGTCCGTCGCGTGATTTATGCGACTGCTGATTTTGAGTACAAGTCTTTAATTAGTTTTTCCGATCAGGCTTTGCAGGCTGGGGCTGCGGCTTTGGCTGCTCGGACTACGATCGTGGTAGATGTGCCGATGGTGCAGGTGGGCATTACGCCCCTAATCCAAAATACCTTTGCGAATCCGGTTTACTGTTCGATGGAGGCTTTGACACGCCCCCAAAAGGAAAGGACGCGGGCGGCTTGGGGGATTGAAACTTTGGCAAGACGCTATCCTGAAGGGATTTTTGTGGTGGGCCAGGCTCAAACTGCTTTGTCGGCGATCGTAGATTTGATTGAATCTGAGGAAATTCGACCGGCTTTGGTAATTGGGACTCCTTCTGGGTTTGTAGGGGTTGACGTGGCTAAGTCGCGGCTGCATGATTCGATGATTCCTCACATTCGGATTGAGGGCCGCAAGGGCTCTGCGGTGGTGGCTGTGGCTATTGTTAACGGGCTGGTGGATTTGGCTTGGCAAGCTTACGGCCAAGAGGGGAACAGTTGATCGAGAAGTCAGCAGTCATTAGTCATTAGTTATTAGTCAGTAGTCATTCTATCTGTGAGATCATTTCCGGTTGCATCGGAATTATTAGCCAAAATTAGGAGACGGCAGTGCCGTTTCCCTACAATATTATTTTCGATAGGGAAACGGCACTGCCGTCTCCTCGCTTCTCATTCCGTTATTATCGGAATTGATATGAGCTCCGAGAAACCGGGTTTTTCACCTTAATTTGCGACTACAACCAAGTATCTCCCAAAAACCCGGTTTCTGCCCACGCACCCGTGCATAAGTCCCAGATTAATAATCAGCGGACGATCGCCTTTTTGTGCTTCTATTGTCATTATCTCGCTCTCGGTCTTTTTTCCTACCTTTTTTAATTTGCTGGCTCATCTCGACAAACAAATCCCTACGCAGATAAGGATAGTCGCTCACCCACACGTCACGGCTGGGAATATAAATATCTGAAACTTTGGCAATTCTGCCTAAATCTTCTTGATTTGACATGATTAACATTAAAGCAGCTTGGCCGGGGACAATTCCTTGGTGTTCTTTCCGCAAGGGAGCTCGAAGTGTAGTGGTAAATCCGGTTTTGTCGCCAACTTCTAAGTTGATGCGCGGTTCTAGGTTGTCAATTATTACGAGTTGTCCTTTTTGATTGACTGTTTCTTCTTGACTTGTGACTTCATCTGTGATGTAAATATCCAAAACTCGTCCTTGCCAAAAACCGCAGTATTGATATTTGCGGCATTCTGCATTCCGCAAACTCGCCCACAAAATCGGCCCCCACAGCCAGTACAAACCAGCTATCAATCCGGTGATTAAAACTAGCGGCCCGATATCGGAACCGACGAAGCTGTAGACAACCAGCACGAGAATTACGATAACCGCAGAGATTAACATTCTCCTCAAGAAATCGGGCGGTTTCCCCCAGCAATATTTGTATTGGACTCCCGTGGCGACGGCGGGAATTAGTTCTTGAAAGGTTTGGCGGGTTAAGGGAATTAGCATAGGAAGTTGGGCAACAGATTTTGTAACTGATACAACGGATGTCTGTTTGGCAGCGGATTATATAAGGGTTTTAACGGATTGATGTTGAAGTCAGAAATCAGAAGTTAGAAGTCAGAAGTTAGATTAATTCCATATTACCAATGACTGTTGACTAATGACTAATGACTAATGACTGTTGACTGTTGACTAATGACTAATGACTGGGGAATTGTTGACTGTTGACTGTTGACTAATGACTAATGACTAATGGCTAATGACTACAATATCTTTTCCAGGCCGTAAACGAGCGATCGCAGTTCAATAACTTTGCGTATAGACAGCAAGACTCCTGGCATATAACAAGCTCGATCGCTCGTATCGTGTCGTAAAGTATAAACTTGACCGGCGCCGCCAAAAATTACCTCTTGGTGGGCAATTAAACCGGGTAAACGGATGCTGTGAATGCGAATCCCTTCATCTGCTACTGAACCTCGCGCTCCGGCTAATTTTTCGGTTTCCTCAACTTCTGGCGGATTGAAAGTTTTTCCCATTTCTGCTAGCATTTGGGCAGTTTGAATTGCCGTACCGCTGGGGGCGTCGGCTTTTTGATTGTGGTGCAGCTCGATAATTTCTACGTGTTCAAAATACTGAGATGCCGTGACGGCGGCTTGTTGGAGCAAAACCATGCCGATCGAGAAATTGGGTATGATCAAACACCCAGTGCTCGCTTTATCAGCGAATTCAGCTAATTTTGCAATTTGCTTGCTGCTCAATCCCGTAGTGCCGACTACCGGGCGAATGCCGTAAGCTATAGCCGATCGCACGTTTTCATAAACTGACGAAGGGTGCGTAAAATCTACCATCACCCCTAACTGCTTTTCCTGAGCTGCTAATACCAGCATTCCTTGCAAGTCGTCAGTGATGGGAACTTCTAACGGGCCGCATCCGGCTAATTCGCCGGCATCGGCGTTGAGGCACGACTGAGAGCGGTCTACAGCCCCAAATAAGGTCAGGTCACTAGCATGGGCGATCGCCTTAATTACTTCGCGGCCCATTTTGCCTGCAGCACCGTTAACAATCACCGGAATCGGAAGTTGATTCGCCATAATCTCAAAAATATCCTGAAAGTTCGATCGACTAAATTTTAACGCTTGTGCGAATTTGGGGAAACAAGGAATGAAAGACAGGATTTGTCGGCAAATCTTCAAAAACCCGGTTCCCATTCGAGAAATACTTTGCCAAATCGAGTAATTAGCTTAAAGAAACTCGGTTGTGGCACAAGTTCTGAAAAAATTACAATCAATCTCATATTAAGCTCAATTCTGTAAGAACAGACTTGTGCAAAGCTAATTTGCACCGACATATTTTTTCTGTGACTGCCAAATTTTCTCGAAATCTTCGATATGTCATGTCTGTGGCAACTAGCCTCAACCTGAGTTCTCAAAACCGACGGGTCAGGATTTTGCCTGCAATGCTTGCGGGCGCGACTGTAACGCTGCTGAATATGGGAGTTCGGGAGTTGGGAGGCCTGCAAAGCTTGGAATTGGCGAGTTTTGATTCGTTAGTGCGCTTGCAGCCAGATTCGGGGCCCGATCCGCGACTGCTGGTGGTGGGAATTTCGGAGGCCGATATTCAAGCTTTGGGGAGATTTCCGATTTCCGACGGTGCGATCGCTCAAACCTTGGCAAAATTGCAAAAGTATCAGCCAAAAGTCATCGGTTTGGATTTGTACCGGGATTTGCCTCAAGCGCCGGGACACGAAAAATTGCTGGCCGGGCTGAAAGCACCGAATGTGGTGGCGATCAACCAATTGAGCGATTCAGAAAGTCCGGGAGTGCCTGCGCCTCCGGGGATACCGCCCGATCGAGTTGGTTTTAACGACTTCGTGCTCGATCCTGATGGCGTTGTACGCCGCAATTTGCTCTCAGTCTCGCAACCAGACAAAAAGATTGCATTATCGTTTTCTTTGCAAGTGGCTTTGCTGTATCTCAAAGACAGAGTACAGCAGAAAAATAGCGCTGTTCATCCCCACCAAATCAACTGGGGAAAGGCAGAATTTGTGCCTTTAACTTCTGACAGTGGCGGCTATGCAAATCTCGACGCCAAAGGCTACCAAATTCTGCTCAAATACCGTTCTGGTAAGGAGGTGGCGCGACAAGTCAGTATCAGGCAGGTATTGAAGGGAGAAATTGACCCAAGCTGGGTTAAGGACAAGATTGTGTTGATCGGGACGACGGCACCGAGTACCAGAGATTTGTTTTTGACGCCTTACAGCCCGGTTAAAAAGCAAAGTCCGAAAATGCCGGGGGTGTTGCTGCACGCGCAAATGCTCAGCCAAATATTGAGTGCGGTTTTGGATGGACGATCGCTGTTTTGGGTGTGGCCGGAATGGGCGGAAATTTTGTGGAACGGTGCTTGGGCGATGGTTGGCGGGGTTTTGGCTTGGCGGATTCAGCATCCTGCGAGGGCCGGATTGGCTGGGGGTGCGGGATTGATGGGTTTGTTGGGGATTACTTATGGGATTTTTATTGGGGGTGGGTGGGTACCGTTAGTGTCGCCGACTTTGGGTTTGGTGGTGACTGGTTTGGGTGTCAGTGCTTACAGGAAGCTTTACGATGCTTTTCACGATTCTCTAACGGGTTTGCCCAACAGGGATTTGTTCGTGGATTGCTTGGGGCAGGCGATCGCCAATACTAGGGGCCGCAGCAGCTATCTGTTTGCGGTGCTGTTTCTGGATTTAGACAGGTTTAAGGTGATTAATGATTCTTTGGGTCATTTGGTGGGGGATGAACTGCTGATCGCTGTGGTGCTGCGGTTGAGGGCTATTATTGGCTCCGGGGATACTGTGGCGCGGGTGGGGGGTGACGATTTTGCGATTTTGGTGAGGAATGTTGATGTTGACAGTGCCGTGGATTTGGCCGATCGAATTCACCAAGCTTTAATGGTGCCTTTTGAGTTGAAGGGGCAGGAGGTATTTGTGACGGCAAGCATCGGGATTGCGCTGGGGGGCGAATCTGCTGCTACTGTCAGGGAACAGCCGGAACACTTGCTGCGGGACGCCCACACGGCGATGTACCGGGCGAAGGCTTTGGGAACGGGAAGGTATCAGGTGTTTAATGCTTCGATGCACGCTTTGGCGGTGGAGAGGTTGCAGTTGGAGACAGATTTGCGGATGGCCCTCAAGCGTCAGGAGTTTTTGCTGCACTACCAGCCGTTTGTATCTTTGGCAAGCGGGAGGATTATCGGGTTTGAGGCTTTGGTGCGTTGGCAACACCCGCTGCGGGGTTTGATTCCACCGATGAAGTTTATTCCGGTGGCTGAGGAAACGGGGGCAATTGTGCCGCTGGGTGAGTGGGTGCTGGAGGAGGCTTGCCGGCAGTTGCGGCTGTGGGAGGAAATGTTTGGTTTCGATCGAGCTTTGATTATGAGTGTAAATTTATCTGGGAAGCAGTTTGCTCAGCCGGATTTGGTTGATCGCCTGAAGGTGATTTTGGAAACAACGGGTTTGAGTGCCGAGAGTTTGAAGCTGGAGATTACTGAGAGTGTGGTGATGGATGATGTGGAGTCGGCGATCGCAGTTTTGAAGCAGATGAAAGCGTTAAATGTGAATTTGGGAATTGATGATTTTGGCACGGGTTATTCGTCGTTGAGTTATTTGAGTCGGTTTCCTACGGATACTTTGAAGGTTGATAAGTCGTTTGTGGGGCGAATGGAGATCGAAAGCGAGGGGGAAAATGTGGCGATCGTGCGGACGATTGTGGCGCTGGCTCACGCTTTGGGTATGGATGTGATTGCTGAGGGTGTGGAGACGGCGGCACAATTAGCTAGGTTGAGGTCGATCGGCTGTGAATATGGTCAGGGTTATTTTTTTGCTAAGCCCTTACCGAGCGAGGCTGCGACTGCTTTAATGGCTTCTCGGCCACAGTGGTAGTTGTTAGTTATGAGTTATTGTACGTTAGAGCTAAAATTGAAAGTTGATCGGGTTTCCAAAGCCGCTCTTTAATGTTGGGTGCTAAAATTAGTGTTATGTAAACAAACATGAAGCTGAAAGAACTTGTCAGCCATCTCGTTATCGATCCTCGAAAATTAACAGAGTATGCTCTTAATTTAGATAATCCAGTCGGTAGCGATAAAGCTGTAATATTTCAGCGTCGTTTAGGATTTAGCCAAGAAAATTATGAATTGCTGTTAGCACAGATTTCAGCTAAAACTCTTGATGCTGAAGCAGTTTTAGGACTAAATGACAAACACGGACAGCGCTATACTGTAGACTTGGAAATTGTGGGCGCACAGGGACAGCAGGGGATTGTCCGTACAGGTTGGATCGTAGAACCGGGCAGTAATGGGGCGAGACTGGTAACACTATTCGTTCGGAGGTAAGCACGATCGTGCCAGAATTATTTGATGTAGTCGAATTGTTAGTAACATTGCCTGAATCTAATTTGCACCAGGGTGTTAGAGGGGCAATAGTAGATTGTTATGATGATGGAAATTATGAGGTAGAATTTAGCGATCGCTGTGGCGAAACGATAGCTTTGTGTACTCTGTCTACCGAGCAGTTTTTAGTTGTTTGGAAGGCGCAAGAAAGGCGTTGGTTGTCTGTATCTGAGCTATTAGCTGCGATGGTTGAACGTTTGTCTCATGAACGTCAGCAACAAATTTTAGAGTTTGCGCGTTCTTTGTCTGGGAGATAGCAAATTATTGTCATGGCGATCGCTTATATCAAAAAGGATCTCGCCCTTGCTTGAGAAAAAGCAGTAAAGGGCGATCGACCTTTTAACTGATGATCGAGGAGCGATCGCCCTTTTTTAAGAAAAATTAATAAAGGTCGATCGCCCGATCGCACTCAGGACAGCCCGTCGCACTCAAAAACCAACCGTCACTTATCTATCTGGAAGAAGGCGCTAGTTTTATGCGAAACGCGGCCTAATCTTCAGAAAACTTGACAAATCGGAGATTGCTTGGGTTTTGCCAGAAGTGTTTGGATTGAGAAGGATGAGGGAGTGCGATCGCACTTAATTTTAGGAAGGGAAAGAAGGGCGATCGCAGCTTTTCACTGGGAATTATTTCGGATTCGTCCAGTAAATATTCGCGCCATAGCCATTGGCTGTACCGTTCGGAATGTTAATCCAGTTGGTGTATTCTTTGACAGTGCTATTAACTGCCTTATTGTCACCGTTTGAATCCATAATCCTGACTTGTCGTTGCCCATTAGATAGTTGACGCGACTCCATTACAATTCCAACGTGACCATATCGGACTCCACCAACAATCCCAATATCAGGGAAAGAAATAATTGCACCACGTTTTGGTAAGCCCGAACTTGTTGCAGGCCCGAAATTATTCGGCAGCATTCGAGCAACTACACTGGCAGTATCTTTTCCATGACCAAAAGCACGAGAAACAGTACGTTGGTTAGCAGGTAGAAAGACTTCTTGAACGTATCGAGCAATCAAAGTTACACATTGACCCCGTAAGTCATAAAGACCATCTAAGCGAGTAATGCCTACTTTACCTTTAGCAAATCCAAAAAATGCTTCCATATTTTGGTTTGTTCCACCTGAACCGGGATCGGGTTGTGACTGCACAGGCGGAGTAGGACGGTGGACTGTTGCTGTTTGACCATTGAAAGTAATGTGACCCCCTTCAAAGTTTTGACGAGTAACTCCTCCTTCCTCAAAAGGATCGCTAGTGGGATAACCTAACCAACCGGGCGCACCGCCCTCATTACGGTAAGCGTCCCAAATTTTGCCAGAAACATAATAGAATACCGTCGTATTGTGACGCCGCATCAGGATGCCCCAACCATTCGCCCCGCCATCAAAGTCTTGGACAACACCATTACCCCACAAATGAACGTTATTACTCGGTACACCAACTCGATCGTAGCCCCCATGTTTATTAAAAGCATCAGGCAATTCTATGCTCGAGTTATTGTTATCATCAAGAGCGACAACAAAATCAGAAGCTTTCTCCATGCGAAGTTGAGCCGTTGCACCCCCACCATACTCTCGATATTTCAACTGCACTGGATATTGACCGGGTTGAGTAAAAGTCCCATAGCCATTTGTCAGCGTTGCAACTTCTATCATTTTGTCAATGGGCGCTTGACCATTAACTTCCACTTTAAAACCGTCATCGTGGTTGCCGACAAAGCGATAGGTTCCTCGATCAAACGGTCGATTAGTCGTCCAGCGCACCGAGAAATTGTCAGCTTGCACCCCAGGCCCAGGGCTACCAAGCACCCAGGGCTATTTCGTTCTAGACAGTAGGCAGGGTTTAGGTTTAGAGTTTAGAAGTCGGATTCACCCTAACTTA
>NZ_JAUBVE010000047.1:0-51416 GCF_036705715.1 Microcoleus sp. AT3-D2
ATCATAAGTTAGGGTGAATCCGACTTCTAAACTCTAAACCTAAACCCTGCCTACTGTCTAGAACGAAATAGCCCTGCGTGGGCAACTGATTTCAAAATACGATTGAATCTTGCTTTGGCGACTTGGTATAACCAAGTTGGTTATACCGCAGGCTTGTTACTCAAATCCTTACGAGATAAGGCAGAACAGTGGTGGTATTTTCTGAATGACCCCTCGGTTCCTCCAGATAATAATTTAGCAGAACGTTCCCTACGGCTAGCTGTAACTAAGCGGAAAGTTTCTGGTGGCTCTCGTTCGATGAAACGATTTGAGGAAACCGCTGACCTACTGAGTGTAATTCAAACTTGTCGTTTTCAAGCTCGTTCAGTAATGGCTTTTTTCCGTGAGGCTATTTCTACCCATTCTTGTGACTTGGCTCGGCCTGAACTCATTCCCCTTTTTCAGACCTGAATCCTTACAAGTAAAGAGCAAAAGCAATTCAATAAGAGATTAGCAAAAGAAAGAATTGTTGTTGAGCATGTTCAGAGAAGATTAAAGATATTCAGGCTTCTCTCGTCGAGATATAGAAATCGAAGACGGAGATTTGGGTTAAGGATTAATTTAATTGCAGGAATTTACAATTATGAGCTGTATTTATCATCACAACAGGCAATCGCTTGATACTTTCGCAGGAGGTCTATTTAACTATTGGTTGCATAAATTGCGAGAATTGCTACCATGTAGCTTACTTGAACAAGTAAAAAAAACGCTGCTGACTATGAAATAGTCAAGGAAATACTCACAGAATATGAATTAATAGTAGATACCTACGAACAAGTCAGAGAGAGACCTGGAGATAAGGATGAACAAGAAAAATACTTTTCAGGCAAGAAGAGTAATCATACATTCAAAAGTCAAATAATTATTATGCCAGATGGTAGAGATATCGTTGATGTTGTGGCAGGGGAACCTGGACCTAAAAGCGATATAACTTTATTCCGAGAAGAACGCTCACAGTTTGACCCTCAACAAAGATTTAAGGGAGATAAAGCTTACGTTGGAGAAGCTTTAATTACAACTCCGATTAAAAAACCCAGAAATCGAGAATTAACAACTGAACAAAAAGAACAAAACAAAGCATTTTCGGCTAAAATAATCTTTGTTGAACATCGAATTCGCTCGCTCAAAATATTTCGAGTTGTCCAAGAAAGATTTAGGTTGAATCCCCAAAAAAATGAGCAAGTAGTGTTGACGATTTGTGGAATAGTAAGGTTACGAATTAGAGCGCTAATATTACCATGAGAAATATCTGCTACATCATCAGGTTAAAATCAACGCACATAACTAGATATTTTGGCTTAATTATCAACAATAAATATCTCAAAGCCTTATTAGAGCGTACAGAGTCGCTAATTTAGGATGATTGCATTTACGTCATACAACCTAGTTACACAAAGGCTTTAATTGTTTTTGGAGATGTCTAAATATTAAAATCACAAATTTTGATTGTGTTATTTATAAAATAATCTTATGTATTCAATTGCTGTAATTAAACTTCACTACATATTTATTACTACCTCAGATTATAAAGTTATCGTGTTGGGCGATTCCCTTCGGGATAGCTTCGCTTCACGGGAATTTGGTAGCGTCAACCTCGCATCTTGGCTCTGTCAAAGACAAGTAAAGTTTATTTTTAGAGTTAAACAAGGGCGCTATATCCAAGAGGAGAACTCGGATTACATCCGCTTGGCTGAAATGGGTTTAGTACCGGGAACCAGCTTTTATTTATCAGATGTAAAATTCACCAAACAAAAAGGATTTGGGACTTTTGATATTGCCGGCTATTGGCGACGTAAATATCTGGGAAAACAGGAAGATGTTGCGTTGGTATCTTTTGACTAATGTCGGCAATTTAAAGCAATCAATCAATGTTTTTCAAAGTCGGAGTGGGATTGAGGCGATGTTTAAAGACTGTAAAACAGGTGGTTATAATTTAGAAAAAAGCCCTGCTAATAATCAGCGTTTAAGCAGTTTGATATTATTAATAGCAATTGCCTAAAGTTGTGCAGTGATTCAAGGTCAAAAAATCAAGACAATGGGAATCCAAAAATATGTGGGTAGGTTAACTGAATATGGGCGCTCAATACGTCGCCATAGTAGTTTTTGGATAGGATTATATGGTCAATGTTGGGTAATTGGCATGGAATTTTGTCAAGATATTATTAGTGAATTAATGAGAATCAGGCGTAATAAACTACCATTCTTTCAGAGGGGTGTAAGGGCTATGTCCTTCATTATATCAATGTTTTGACGGGGTTGTTACCCCGTCAGATCAGGCTCGTTTTCAGATTAAGTTTATTTTCAGGGATACCAAACAATTTACGGGTTTAGCCGATTGTCAATCTTGTAATAGTCAACGACTTGATTTTCATTTTAATGCCAGTCTGAGCGCCTTAAATCTGGCCAAATATTCAGCCTATAGTCATCACTCTTCTCCGATCCATTCGTGTTTTCAATGGCCTCTTATAAACGCAGGCAATTCAACAGACATCTACTTTTAACCTTTATTAATAAGTTAGATTTAGACCCTAACTTGATTTTAAATCACCCTAACCTTCCCTCAGTCCTGTCTTATGGTACTATGGCTGCTTAAAAACTGTCCGAACTATTGAGAGATTTGCAAAAGTGAGATGCACCCACGTTGATCCATCACCATTTCTTCAATCACTTCATCATCAGAAATCCCCAAATATGCTTGTAGAATAATTGTCAGGGCAAGTTGTGCAGGAGGAACTGGGCTGTGACCCACTGTGCTGTCTTTAAAAATTGTAGCGAGTTCGTCTTGAAACTCATCATTAAATATGAATGAACGGTTTAGTCGAAGAAACGTGAATAGCTTGGCTCTTTTGATGCGTTTGATAATCAACTCTTCATGGTTTGAAAGTTCAATTGGAGGATGCCATAAGGGAGGACGCATAGGGTTTTTTCTTTCTTCCTGATGGTGAGAATTTAACAGGCTCCTCAATTGACATATCATATCTGCCCGGTTTTGTCAATGTCTAATACTGTACCGACGCCCTAGAGGATTCGCGCTGTAAAAAATTTTGGCGTTGCTTAATCAGGGTATGAAAAATATAAGTTGAAAACCCAGAAGTTTTGTGGATACTGGTTTCTATGACTTGCATATTTAGCCTTTCATACCGTAAATCAGCAACGCCCAGCAACGCCTAAAAAATATTGAGTAACTATAGCTCGCTCGATCGCCTCTTCCTCTTGTAGTGGGTTAAAACATCAGCTAAAGTAGAGTCCTCAGCAATCCATAAAGCACTATCGGTTTAACACTTGGGCAATTAAATGAGTAAGTTTCTGAAAGTTTTCCCTCTCAAGCTGCGGGATAGCAGCAATGGCTAGATTTTCTCTAATATGTTTTGGTGTTTTCATCCCGACTAGAGCACTCAGAAGACCAGGAGCGCTGCGGGTATACTGGAGTGCCCGTTGGCAATCCGTCCGCAGGCGATCGCCAAAGGCAAAAGCAATGTTTTCTGGAATCTGACCGACAACCTGTGCTTGGCAGATCGACTTGCTGGCGATCGCAGCAATGCCTAAGCGATCAGCTGCTTCCATCGTCGAAATTTGTTCTCCTTCAAGCATCTGAGTTGGAGACAGTAGCGCTTCTGGCATCGCCATATTCAAAGGAAACTGAATGAACCGGAAGCGATCGTCTCTATTGCCAGCCACTTCACGGGCAATCGATTTCGCCCGCGACAGATCGATATGGTCACTTTGAGTCGAAGGTACGCGAAAAGCATTCCAAGTTGCTAAACCGTAATTGGCAATTTTTCCAACTAAAACGGCGTCTTCCATTACCTCAAAAATTGTTCGCAACTGATTGTAAAAAATATCAGGCTCGACTTTGGCAAGTTGCTTTTCTGGATTGTGAATATAGTAAACATCGATGGTCTGAATACCGAGATTAACGAGGCTTTTGTTAAGCTGGTCTTGAATGTAATCTGGGTGGATGCAGTAACGCTCTTGGGCCAAATCAGCCATGCTGACAGTAGAGTTATTTGGCTCGACATAATGCCGATAGAACCAATCTGCATGGTTTGGATTTGGGCAAGGCAGAACCCCTCCTTTTGTACAGATAATTAATTCATCTCTTGAAACATCTCCCGATGCCACGAGTTGCCGAATAGCTTTTCCTACACTTAGCTCTCCATGCTGATACCGATAATTGATTGCTGAGTCGATTAGGTTTGCACCCTGCAGGACGGATTCAATTACCGCTGCCGTGACAAGGGTGTCAGTACACTCATCCGGTTCGCCAAGATAAGTGCCAATTCCAATAGAACTCGCTACAAGTGAATTTGCTTCTCGAAAATAATCAGCTGCACAGTTTTGATTGTGCCTTTGCTTGTAACGCTGCGTTCCTTCTGCGGTAGCTCTACCTGCGATCGCGATCATCGTACTTTACCTCTATCAGAATATGCTAGTTTCTTCTAAATTCAATTTTTTGTTTCACCGACTAACGATCGATCTAACTCGATTCCAAAGCATCTAGAAAACCACTCCGAATCAAATACGAGAAATAGGTACTAAACAATTGCCTATCTACAGGCGGACAAGCAATCGAAGTTCCTGCGAGTCCAGTCAGCGTGTTTTGGCAGTCAAAATGTTGCGCTGCTAAGTTAGATATTGGTTTTGGCGCTTCAGTTTGATTGGCGCTAGTAGATGCCTGTTGAGTAAAAATTGGCACAAGTGGAGTCAATGCGTTTTCTTGCGATCGCCCAGCAGCATCAAGGAGTTTTGCTCGCCAAATATTATAGGGAACTGGTTCTAGCGGGTAGCCAAATGAGTGAATCCAGGTGATAATTTCACTCCAATGAGCCGGGTGCGAATTAACTAAGTGAAACACCTTTCCTAGAGATTCTTTTTGTCTTGATAAATGAACGATCGCTTGGCTAGTATAGTCCACAGGGATTAGATTCACCATCGAGTTGCGATCGGGAACGCTTTTGAGTTGGATACAGCCTCGAATCGTTCTGAATGTATGATCGTCTGGGTTGCAAACTCCCATCTTACTGTCTCCTGATATCCGTCCCGGTCTATAAATAGTGATAGGAAAACCGCGATCGCGAGCAATTGTTACTAGCTTTTCGGCAACCCATTTACTCTGAGTATAGCCACTTGAGAGTTCGTCGGCGCGAGGCAGGCTATCCTGTTCTTTAATGATTTTAACCTCAGAACCATCCACAGATGCGATAACGCCAGTCGTCGATCCAACAACACCAATTGTGGAAATGAAATGTACCGGCTTTAGTTTAATTTGACTGGCCAACCTCAAGACTTCTTGAGTGCCCAAAACATTAGCTGCCTTGAGGGCAGCGTATGGATAAGTAAAGTTAACCAGTGCACCATTGTGATAAATAGTGTCAATCTTACTAGCAAGCAATCCAAACTCTTCCTCGGAAAGCCCTAAAAGAGGCATTGACAAATCTCCTAAAACCGGAATAATCCTAGTGGTAAAAGATTCATTCCACAGTAAATAAGCTTCAAGACTATTTTGCAGCTTCTTTTTGCCTAGTTCAATATTTGGCGATCGCACTAAGCAGTAAATATCAGCAGCAGTTTTTTGCAAGAGTTCATCAAGTAAAAAAGCTCCTAAAAATCCTGTTGCTCCCGTTAACAAAATAGCATTTTCTGACACCGGGGAATTACAAGTAGCAGCATTAGGGTTAATTTCTGGATCTAAGACAGCTTCAGCATTTAGATCGAAAGTTTCTACGCCAGTTTTTACAGAAGAAATTTTTGTTCCCAAAGTAGCCTCAATGGTTTCAGCTAAGCCGGCGACAGTGGGCATTTTAAATAAGCTCCGCAAAGGTAAATCCACCTCAAAAGCACTTCGCACTAAGGCAAGAAGCTGAGTTATGAGCAAAGAATGACCACCCAACTCAAAGAAGTTGTCATGAATTCCTACCTGTTCAATATCAAGGACTTTTCTCCAAATCTCAACCAGTTTTTCCTCTATTGGGGTACGCGCTGCTACATAGACTGCTTCGAGTTCCGGGCGAGATTGATCGGGGGCTGGTAGTGACTGGCGATCCACCTTTCCATTGGGAGTTAGAGGCAGAGATTTCAATATCATAAAAGCTGAAGGAAGCATATATTCAGGTAGCTTTTCTTTCAAGAAAATTCTGAGTTCATTGGAGTTGAGTGCTAGTTTATTATTGGGGACAACGTAGGCGACTAAGCGTTTGTTTCCTGGCTCATTTTCCCAAGCTAAAACCGCAGAATGCCACACTCCCGGATGTTGATTTAGTAATGCTTCAATTTCTCCTAATTCAATACGAAAACCTCTAATTTTTACCTGATTGTCTGTGCGTCCTAAAAACTCAATGTTTCCATCCGGTAAATAGCAGGCTAAATCCCCGGTTTTGTACAGCATTGTTCCCGGAATAAAAGGGTTGTTAATAAAACGCTCTCTTTGTTCTTCGGGTCGGTTTAAATAGCCTCTGGTTAACCCTGCTCCGCCGATATATAATTCCCCTGGTAGATTTATTGGTACGGGTTGCAGTTGTTCATCTAGCACGTAGATTTGCGTATTGGCGATCGGGCGTCCGAGGGGTACTGTTTTGGAAACAGAGGCTAACTTTTTAATTGGATAAGTGAGTACACCTACAGTTGTTTCTGTAGGGCCATAGTGATTGAAAATTTGGCAGTTAGGTGCTTGCTGATGGATAGTTTCAATTAAGTCCCAGGTAGCAGCTTCACCACCAAGGATGAGGTGAGTCTGGGGCAAGATAAACTGAGTTGGGGAAGATGCTAAAAGAGCCGCGAGGTGAGAGGGAACAATCTTGAGACAGTCAATAGGATGGCGGTTAAAGTAGTTTGCTAGTGCCACTGGATCGGATGCCCGCTCCTGAGATATTATATGCAAGCATCCCCCAGTACATAAAGCTGGGAAAATTACCGTGTTGCCCAAGTCAGCAGCGAAGGTAGAAACGGTAGCGAAACTGTTAGCAATACGCAAGTCTAATCTGTCTAAAATACCGTACAAATAATTGAGGAGTTGTCGGTGTTCGACCGCTACACCTTTGGGTTGGCCTGTAGAACCAGAGGTGAACAGTAAATAGACTAAGTTTTCGCATTTTACCTCGCTAGCTGGAGTGGCGTTGCTTTCTCGATTAATTATTTCCCAATCTGCATCTAAGCAGACTACTTGGGCGGGGCAATTTGGTAGCGTCTGAACAAGCGAATGCTGTGTTAAAAGTATCGAAGCCTGGGCATCTTGCAATCGGTTTGCTAAACTTTCTGCTGGTAATGCTGGATCTAGAGGCAGATAAGATCCACCTGATTTTAGAATACCGAGTAAGGCGACGATCGTATCGAGCGATCGCTCTGCATATATCCCCACTGGCATATCTGGGACAACACCTAATTTTTGTAGGTAATGAGCTAATTGATTGGCGCGTGCATTGAGTTCAGCATAAGTCAATTGTTTGTCTTCAAACACGACAGCAATCTTGTCTGGTGTTTGTTGTACTTGTTCCTCAAAAAGCTGGTGGATGCACTTATCTTGCGGGTAATCAGTCTGAGTATTGTTAAACTCGACAAGCAGTTGATGGCGATCGCGATCGCTCAAAATCTCTAATTCGCTGACTTTAGCTTCTGGGTTACTCACAGCACTTTCTACCAAAGTCTGAAAGTGTCCGGCTAAACGTTTGATATCTGCTATCGAGAACAAGTTGGCATCGTAGTGAAACTCTGCGATTGTAAATTGTTCTCTTTGCAAGCAGGTTAGCTTAACTTTGAATGGCTCAAAGCAGGCATATTGTTTATCAATTGAAAACACAATACCGCCAGCCTCATATTTATTTGGGCATTCTTCAAATTCAAAACTAATCGGAAAGTTAACACCGCTGACAGTTGTTGCTCGCTCTTCTTCCCCTACAAAATATTCTTCCCATTTGCGGTTATTGGCGATAGTTTCGGTAATTTGCCCCAAAATTTTAGTAAATTTAAAGTCTCGCTCAAAAGAACAATGCACAGGCAATAATTTAGCAAGCAATCCCAGCATCTCATGCAGCTCTTCATATTTTCTGCCATTACAGACAGTACCAACGATAATGTCTGACTGTTTTGTGAGTCGCCACATTAAAGTCTGCCAACTAGCGAACAAAAATTCAGCAATTGTGGTATTATGTAAAGTTGCGATCGCTTTTATATTTGCCACTAAATCTGGTTCAATATTCAAAGCAAAAACATTAGGCTCAAAGATGCTTTGATCGTTTAGTTGGGCCTCAAAAGGAAGGGTCAGCGGTGGAAAATTGCCGACAGCTTGCTGACTCCAATAAGCTTTTCCATGCTCTGTATCCTCTCCCTCTAGCAATTCATTCTGCCATTCTGAAAATTGGACATATTGTATCGGTTCCTCAGCTAACTCTTTGCCTTCCAAGCAAGCAGCATAGGTTTTACCTATTTTGTAAAATAAATTCTTGAGCGTCCAACTATCTGCACAGAGTGATGGCACAGTCACTAGCAAAATGTGCTTGTTAGCTGACAAATAAGTTAGGGTTAAACGTAACAGCGGCCCCGTATCAAACTTGAAAATAAAATGCCTTTCTTCCTGAAACAATTCTTCAATTCTGATTGATTGTTCATTTTGGGATAAATGGGTTAGATTAACCTCATGCCAGGAAAGGTTACTGCGCTCGGTTACTACTTGAAGAGGAATTTTGATTCCCGGTCGTCTGTAAAAAATCGTGCGGAATATTTCATGCAAACTAACAACTCTTTCTAAAGCTGTTTTTAGGATTGCGATATTCAGTGAACCTTCAAGTAGGATAGCAGACTGGGCGCGATAAGCACAACTTTCTTTCTGCCATTGCCAAAGACGTTTTTGTTGGGGTGAAATCCGAAATCCTTCGACAATTGTGTTTTGCATTGTTGTTGGTTTAATTTTATAGAATGGACTTGATTATTGGATAAAGAGAAAAAACTAGGTTATAGGTTAGCGATATCCCTAAATTTTCCTTAAAAAAAGGACTTATAGAGTTTCTAGTTTTTTCCATGTGATATTAGATGTTTTGGCTGCTAATCATTTCTCCCATTGCTACTAAAATTTTACGATCGCCCGCGTAAGGATTCCGACCGTGTGCTGCTAGCATATTGTCTAGCATCAGCACATCTCCTTGCTGCCAAGGAAAACTGATTTTAGCTTTCTCATAAACGGCTCCAACTTCTTCCATGACAGAATCTTCAATGGGAGAACCGTCTCCGTAATAAACATTGCGTGGTAGATTTTGCTCGCCAAATACTGATAGCATTGATTGGCGGATATCTAAGTCTAAACAAGAGATGTGGTGTAACTGAAGCTGATTAAAAAATACCCACTCTCCGGTTTTAGGATGCTTAGCGATCGCTGCTCGCAATTTGCGAGTTTTTAAGCTATTATCTTCCCGCCACTCAAAGTCAATGTCTGCTTGCCGACAATAATCTTCAACCTCTTTTTTATCATTGGTACGGAAGAACTCTTGCCAACTGACATCTAAACCTTCAGTGTAGTTGCGGACATACATTAATTGCTTTTGCTCAAATCTTTCTCGCAACTTCGGATCGAGAAGTTGGTACATTTGCCGACAGTCAACAATTGGTGTTTCTCCGCCTTCTTGAGCGGGTTGTACGCAGAAAAACCAAATTTTTAGCGGCCATCGGTGTAAGTGGGAACTTTCATTATGAAACAAAATTGCGCGATCGGACGGATAAGGAGTAGAACCGTAAACTTTACCACTAGCAACTTGCCGAGGTAAATCGCCATACTCGCTAAACAATTCTGGGCAAATCGCTAAAGCAAGGTTTTCAAAGTCCACTACTGAGTTAATATGAAAGCCTCGAAATAGAATTGCTCCGTGTTTTAACAAGTTTTTTTCGATAAGTTCCCGCTCATTTTTTGCCCAATCAGCTAAGTCCAGTTCAGGGACATCGGGTTGAATGACTAAGGGGAATGTTTGCCCAGGATTGAGGTAATCTGTTTTGATTAATTGTCCTTGGGGCAAAGTTGTAGCCTTGGGTTTAGCCTGAAGAAATTTTTTGAACTTACTCTCCTCGCGTTTAACTGTTTCCGCAAGTTGTTTTTCCTTTTCAGTGTTCATAGGTATTTCCAGCGTATCGATTCCGGCGTCAGGCTGCCTGACAATGCTATTAAGCAGTGCTTCTAAATTATTTGACAAGTGAGCGATCGCTTGAGGCTGGAAAATATCGGAATTATACTTCCATTTAGCGACTACTCCTTGCTTTGTTTCCTCCATAAATAAAACCAAATCAAACTTTGCTTTTCCGGTGTCAAACTCTAAGGGAGTCAAGGTTAGGTCTGAAAATTCCCAAGCCGGCATCGGGGTATTTTGAAGGACGAATAATACTTGAAATAGCGGCGTTGTGCTCGCAGTGCGATCGGGTCGCAAAGCTTCTACTAACTTGGCGAAGGGTAAGTCTTGATGAGCATAAGCATCTAACGCAACTTGGCGCACCCGTCGCAACAATTCCCGAAAACTAGGGTTGCCAGACAAGCTGGTACGCAAAACTAAGAGGTTGACAAAAAAACCGATTAGCGGTTCAGTTTCAGCTCGGTTGCGATTAGCAACATCCGTGCCAACTACAATATCATCTTGATTTGTGTAGCGGTACAATAACGTCTGAAAAGCAGCCAACAGCGTCATAAATAAAGTGACTTCCTCTTGTCTGCTCAAGGTCTTGAGTTTTTCAGATAAGTTGGCGGGAAGTACAAAGGAATCGCCTGTATTTTTTTGTGGTAAAATAGGCAATTTTATAGCTATCTTTTTGAGATCCAAAACAGGAGGAGCGCCGACTAACTGTTGCTGCCAATAAGATAACTGAGTTTGCAATACTTCTCCCTGTAGCCATCGGTGCTGCCAGTCCGCAAAGTCGGCGTACTGGATCGGAAGTTCCGGTAACGGCGAAGGTTTATTGTTAGAAAAGGCTTCATAAAGCGTCGCTATTTCTCGGAGGAGTACGCCAGCAGACCAACCATCGGAAATAATGTGGTGCATTGCGAACAGTACCACATATTCGGCTGCGCTTAATTTCAGCAAGGTTGCTCGCAATAGTGGGCCTTGGGCTAAGTCAAAAGGCTGCTGAGCTTCAACTTCTGCTAGTCGCAAAACTTCAGCGTTTCGCTGTGTTTCCGGGAGATGTTGCAAGTCGAGTACAGGTAACTTTAAGGTCAAAGTTGGGGCAATAATTGCGATGGGTTTGCCATCTATGGCTGTAAAGGTAGTTCGCAAGATTTCGTGACGCTGCACGATTTCGTTGAGAGATTGTAAGAGTACCGCCACGCTGAGGTTGCCGGCGATCCGTACCGCCGCAGGAATGTTGTAAGCGGCGCTGTTTGGTTCCAATTGATCCAAGAACCACAGCCGTTGTTGAGCAAAGGAGAGGGGTAGATTTCGATCGCGCGAAACCGGCTCAATCGGCAGGATTTCCAAGCCTGCTTTTGCTTTCAGTGCGGCCTCAATCCGATCGCTCAAGGAAGCAACGGTGGGCGACTCAAACAGCCACCGCATCGCCACATCCACCTGAAAAGCCGATCGCAGGCGAGAGATGACTTGGGTAGCCAACAGTGAATGACCGCCCAACTCGAAAAAGCTATCGTATATGCCAAGTTGGTCTAACCCTAAAATGTCCAGCCAGATAGCAGCTAACACTTCTTCTACAGGGGTACGAGGCGCAACAAAAGCTTTTTCTAATTCAGGTCTAGCTGTATCGGGCGCTGGTAGAGCACGGCGGTCAACTTTACCGTTGGGTGTCAGGGGTAAGGTTGACAGCATTACGAAAGCCGAGGGTATCGTGTATTCTGGCAGTTTCTGTTTGAGAAAGTTCCGCAGTTCGGTAACAGTAGGTGGACGTTTGTAGTCAGGGACAATGTAAGCAACTAAGCGCTTGTTGCCGGCTTCATCTTCTCTCGCTAAAACTGCGATCGCACTTACTCCCGGATGTTGGTTCAAAACTGCTTCAATTTCTGCCAACTCAATGCGGAAGCCTCGGATTTTCACCTGATGGTCAAGCCGACCGAGATATTCAATGTTACCGTCGGGTCTGTAGCGAACGAGATCGCCGGTTTTGTAGAGAAATTTTTGAGTTGCAGCTTCTTTTAATTCAGAACTTAAAACTGAAAACTCATAACTTTCAGTAAAAGGGTGAGGAATGAATTTTTCAGCAGTTAGATCGGGACGGTTGAGGTAGCCGCGCGCTAGTCCGTCACCACCGATGTGCAGTTCGCCTCCAACACCGATGGGGACGGGTTGGAGATGGCGATCGAGAATGTAAACTTGGGTATTGGCGATCGCCCGCCCAATAGAAATCGGTTTATCCTCAGAGTCAATCGGTTGAATCATCGACCAAATTGTGGTTTCTGTAGGGCCGTACAAATTCCACACAGCAGAGCCTTTTTGGTACAATTGACCGGCCAATTTCTGAGAGAGAGCTTCACCGCCACAGAGGATTTTTAATTGTTTGTTACCTTGCCATCCAGCGTCATGCAACATCTGCCAAGTCGCGGGTGTTGCTTGCATAAATGTAGCGCCAGATTTAACCAGTTGTTCTGCTAAAAGAGTTCCTGAAGCAGCGACTTCCCGGCTGGCTACAACGGTGCAAGCGCCTGTAATAATTGGTAAGAAAAGTTCTAAGGCTGCAATGTCAAAAGACAAAGTAGTGACGGATAGAAAAATATCTCGCTTTCTCACTTCCAAAGAACGGCGCATCGAAGTGAGAAAGTTGACGACAGCGCGGTGCGGAATTTGAACGCCTTTGGGCTTCCCAGTCGAGCCGGAAGTGTAGATTGTGTAAGCCAAGTGAGAAGAATTTGTCTCACTAAACAAGTTAAAATCGTTCTCACAAGCGATAGTTTCCCAGTCAGCGTCCAGATAGACGATCGCCAAATGTGAGATTTCACTCAAATTAGTAAATTCGGCTAACTGCTTCTGAGTCAGCAACACCTTAACTTGAGCGTCTTCTAGCATGAAAGCTAGGCGCTCTTGGGGATAGGCGGGATCTAAGGGAACGTAAGCACCGCCGGCTTTGAGAACGCCCAGCACTGCTACTAACATTGAGAGCGATCGCTCCACGCAGATGCCGACAAGTACATCAGGGCCAACACCCAATTTTCGCAAGCGGTGTGCTAACTGATTCGATCGCCGATTAAGCTCTTGGTAGCTGAGGTGCGTATCCTCAAAGATTACCGCAGTTGCATCGGGCGATTTCTCCACCTGTTCCTCAAACAGTTGGTGGATGCACTTATCTTTCGGGTAATCTTTGTGAGTGTTATTCCATTCCACCAACTGTTGATGCAATTCTGCTGCTGTCAACAACGGAATCTCTGCTAAGCGCTGATTTTGATTAGCCGCCATACCTTCGAGCAAAGTCTTAAAATGCCCTATCATCCGAGCGATCGCAGCAGCATCAAAACGGCGGGTATCGTAGGCAATCTCCAGCTTTAACTCCGAACCTGGCTCTACCAAAACCGTCAGCGGATAGTTCGTTTTTTCATAAGTCCGATAATTACTAGCCCCAATGCTTGCGCTCAATTGCCATTTTGAAGCATCCATCGGATAGTTATTAAAAACCAGAATGCTCTCAAATAAAGGCTGACCGCTAGGAATCTCACTCACTTGATGGATTTGTACCAGCGTACTGTATTCGTACTGTCGCGCCTCCACTTGTTGAGATTGAAGTTGCTTCAGCCAAGGCACAACAGAAAGATCGGGAAGCACTTGCACTCGCAGCGGTAGCGCATTCAGAAATAACCCCACCATAGATTCTACCCCCGCCAATTCCGCCGGCCGGCCAGAGGTAGCCACTCCAAAAACAACATCTTCCTCACCGCTGTAGCGACTCAAAAGCAGCGCCCAAGCACCCTGGACGACGGCATTTAAGGTAAGTTGATGCTGTCGCGCTAGGGATTGTAAGGCTGCTGTCGCAGTTGCCGACAGGGAGATCCGCTGTTTATCATCATCTTCGCCCACATTTGGCAAGCTGCCAGAAGCTCGATCGGCTATCAGCGGCGTTGGTGCAGCAAATCCTTTGAGCTTTTGCCGCCAAAATATCTCAGTTTTAGAGGAGTCTTGCTCCTGTAACCAAGCAATATACTCTCTATAAGGTCGGGGTTGTTCCAAGTTTAAATCCCGATTTTGGGAGAAAGCCTGATAGAAAGCGTGAACTTCTTTCCAAAGCAAAGACCAAGACCAGCCATCAAGTAGGATGTGATGGTGGCTGCGGACAAATTGATAGGTATCGTCAGTCAGCCGGATTAAAGCTAAACGCATTAGCGGTGCTTGGGAAAGTTCAAAACCCCGATCGCGATCGCTTTGCAAGAAAACTTCTAGCCGCTGTTGTTGCTCGATCGCCGATAGTTCCCGCCAGTCTTGCTGGGCGATCGGCAAATCAACTTGTCGGTACACTACTTGATACGGGCGATCGAGATCCTGCCAATAAAAAGCAGTCCGCAAAATCGGATGCCTTTCTACAACTTTCTGCCAAGCCCTCTTAAAGGCTGCGACATCAAGATTGCCTTGCAAAGTGCAGCTTAGCTGCTCGAAATACACCCCCGAATTTGGGGCAGCAAGCGTGTGGAAAAGCAGGCCGTGCTGCATCGGTGAAAGTTCGTAAATATCTTCAATGTTTTCGCCGTTCATTTAAGAATTCCTCCGATCGAATTTACTAACTTGAGCGAGTAACTTACTAAAATCTTTTTGGCTGATTTTGGCGGCGGGAAAATCGGAAGGAGTGTAGCCGCTGACATCTTTTGACTGGCAGCCGGCGATGAGTTCCCGTGCAGCTTCCAGAAAAGCCTCAGCCAAGTTCAGGACTGTATCGCGCTGATGTACGTTCTCGCTGTACGTCCACTCCAAGCGCATTTGACCGCCAGTAACAAAGGCGGATATCTGTATTAGGTGGGGGCGAGTACCGCGCGGACTGCGATCGCCAACCTTAAACTCGCGGTTTAGCTTAAACAGAGAAGAGGTAGGCAAACTATCTTCAAATTGACCGAGATAAAGGAAAACTACTTCCGCTTGGGGAAGCGCTGCCAATTTCGAGGCGATCGCCGAATCGCAGCTCAAGTAGCGCAGCGCCCCGCAGCCAATGCCCTCATTGGGAATCCGCCGCAGTTCCTCCTTAACCGCCTTCAGCGTCTCTCCCGGACTGTCAGATTCCCGTAACTCCAAAACTACCGGAGAAATAGTAGTAAACCAACCCACAGTCCGCGATAAATCAACGCCTTCAAAAATTACCTCTCGCCCGCGCCCTTCCAAATCGAGCAGCAGCGACGGTACGCCTGTCCATCGGGCAAAAGCCTTTACCACAGCAGCAAGCAGCACGTCTTGAACCTGAGCGCGGTAAACTGTCGGCACCTCCTGCAAAAGTGCCTGAGTCTCTGCGGCGCTGAGTACAGCCGACACGGTTTGAGCCGACGCTACAGTATTCGCGCCACCGACACAGTCCACCGGCAAAGGTAATACCTGAGAGCGGTCTGCCAGCCAGTAATCCAACTCTCCTTGTAATTTTTCTGACTGAACCCAGTTTTTTAATTGTTCTGCCCATTGTTTGAAGGCAGTTGTCTTGAGTGGAAGCTGAATCGCTTTACCCTGCGCGAGTTGGTGATAAGCCGTCTGGAAGTCTTCGAGCAAAATCCGCCAAGATGCAGCATCCACGGCTAGATGGTGGATAACAATTAGCAGGAGATGAGGCCGATTCATACCTCGATCGAACAAACCAACCTGCACCAGCGGCCCGGTTGTCAAATTTAAGCTGGCTTGCAGTTCTGCTGCTGCTGCCTCCACAGCTAATTTTTGGTCAATTTCTGATAGCGCCGACAGATCCCGCCGCGTCAATTTCACAACTAAATCATCAGCGCCACTGATTTGTTGCCAACCTGACTCAGAGCGCGTAAATCTCAGGCGCAGGGCATCGTGGTGCATCGCCAATTGCTGGAAAGTCTGCTCTAACAAGCTGGGATCGAGAGGTTGCATCACCTCCAACAAAACTGACTGATTCCAGTGATGCGGATCGGGCTGATTTTGTGCAAAGAACCAGTGCTGAATCGGTGTCAGAGGCAGCGCTCCAGTCACTAAACCTTGTTCGGCTTGACTGATATTTGTGCCGGCGACTGCTGCTAACTCCGCGATCGTTTGGCGCTCAAAAATTAGTTTGCTGCTCAGTTGAATACCAGCTTTACTCGCTCTAGCAATCAACTGAATGCTGAGAACTGAATCCCCGCCCAACTCAAAAAAGTTATCGTCGATGCCCACTTCTTCAATCCCGAGCAATTGTTGCCAGATTTCGGCAAGTGTTTGCTCAATTTGATTTCTGGGCGCAACATAACTATTGCTCAGTTGAGGTCGCGGGTGCGTTGGTTGAGAGCGGCGAGAATTCTCTACTTTTTCTAGGAAACTAGATACTGTAGATGCAGCATTTTCGTACTCAATTCGTGCGTGAAAGTCTTCCGGCGATACTATTACTTGAGGCAGAGAGTTTCCAAGTATGCGACTGAAGGCATCAACACCTTCTGTCGATAACATTCCTTCTTTTAAGGCTGTTTCTGGTTGAAGATTAAGTCGGCGCAATGTGTCTACTGACATCCCCACTTCTCGCCAAGTCCCCCAGTTAATCGAAACGGTAAACGTACCGTTTCTGGAATTATTTTTGTGAGCGACAGCATCCAGAAAAGCATTGGCCGCGCAATAGTCTACCCGTCCCGGGCCGCCTAAAAGCGATCGGCATGACGAACAGAGCACAAAAAAATCTAGCTGGCTCTCTTTGAAGACTGCCTCTAGCACTTGGGTTCCTTTGATTTTGGATGCAAAACTGTTTGCTACCATTTCTGGTGTTTGGCGTTGAATTAATCCGCCGCCGGCAATTCCTGCTGCATGAATTACACCGTGAATATTGCCAAAATGCTCGACCGCTTGTGCGATCGCCGCCCGCATTTCTCCTTCATTAGCTATATCGGCGCTGCCAACAAAAACTTCTGCACCTAACTCTTCTAACGCCTGAACTTTGCGGATTTTGCAGCTAATCTTATCCTCATCGCTGTGAGTAATCAGCCATTGCTCCCACTCTTCTCGATCGGGAATAGTAGAACGCCCTATCAAAATTAGTTTTGCCCGTACCCCCTCAGCGAGATATTCTGCCAGCGCTCCGCCAATCCCTCCAAGTCCGCCCAATATTAGATAAACTCCTCCTTCCCTCAACCGCGTTTTCCCAACAGTTGCTTCCTCTAAGCGGACTGCTTCAAATGTCTGCAGCCAGCGATGTTTGCCCCGGTAAGCAATACATAAATCAGGTGTTTTTGCAATAAATTCCGCGAAAATTTGGTCGATTAGTTTCTCTTCGGGCGCAGTTTTGGGAGTAGGAGGAATAACAATATCAACGGTGCGGCAAGTGATATTAGGATATTCTTGGGGAATAACTTTGCACGGCCCTAAAACAGTGACTTGTTCAGGAAATAATTCCTCATCTCCGGTCACGTCGTGTATGTTACTTGTGACGACGAAGAGATCGACAGGATTGCTAATCTCGTGTTTTTCTAAAGCTTGTGCTAGGAATAGCAGGCTGTAAAAACCTATATTTTGATTGGCTTCCGTTCGCGTTTGTTCGGAAGCCGCGAGGCTCCAAAAATGGGCAATATGCCAAGAGTGTTTGGCGATCGCATTTGGGATCTGATGCTGCGCCTGGATTTCTGCAACTAAAGTGTCGTAGTCCTCCCGCTGTTGGGGATTAATTGCGTAGGCCCGATCGCCCACAATAGCAAACTCTTTGCCAGCAGTTACAGTAATGACATTTTTGCCCTGAAGTTGCAAGCGTTTCACCACTTCGGCTGCGATCGCCCAAGCATCAATAAAAACTAGCCAGCATGACTCTTGTTCTGCTTCCGGCGCAATAGATAGCCCCTTTTCAGGGAGAGGAGAACGCTTCCAAGAAGGCAGATAAAACCAATCTGCAACATCCGGTTTTTTCTCTAACTTAGTTTGAATATCGCTGACATTTCCGCCTTTCAAATGAGGTTCGATCCAGTAACGCTGACGCTCAAACGGATAAGTCGGTAGGGGGATGCGGAAGCGCTGTTCGTGGGTATAAAAACTCGGCCAGTCGATCTCAACTCCTGCTAGCCACATCCGCCCAAGCGCCTTCAGCAAGAATGCGATATCTGATTGTTGCTCGTTTGGGTGGCGCATAGAAGTTACGATCGCGCGATCGCGATCGCGAACCTGATGCCGTTTAGCAAAGGTACTCAAAACCCGCCCCGGCCCGACTTCCAGCAGAATTCGCTCTGACTCTTGCAGCAGTTCGGCAATGCCATCACTAAAGCGCACTGTTTGCCGCAGATGTTTCACCCAATAATTCGGATCGGTGGCATCTGCGTCTGCCATCCAAGTGCCGGTGACGTTGGAAATAAAAGGAATCTGGGGCGGTGTCAGTTTGACTTTTTTTACTTCCTCTGCAAACAATTCCAAAATGGAATCGGTCATCTGGGAATGAAAGGCGTGAGAGGTATGCAAGCGCTTATAGTCTAAACCTCGCTCTGCTAAACGATTTTCTAGAGCATTTACAGCGCTCAACGAACCTGACACCACGCAGGAAGACGGTGCATTGCTTGCAGCCAGAGATAGTTCTGCATTGAGTAGCGATCGCACTTCGGCTTCTGGAAGCGAAACGGAGATCATCGCACCAGCAGGTAGTTGCTGCATCAGCCGGCCTCGAATTGCTACCAGTTCCAATGCTGCTTCTAGGGAAAAGACACCGGCAAGACAGGCCGCTACATACTCGCCGATGCTGTGACCGATCGCAGCCGCTGGCCGCACGCCCCACGCCATCCACAATTGAGCCAAGGCGTATTCAATGACAAACAAAGCCGGCTGAGCAAGATAAGTTTGTTTAAGCTGTTCGGCAGCCGTTTCCGCTTCTGCTTCACTGGGATACAGCAGCGATCGCAAATCGAAATTGAGGTGAGGTTTGAGGAATTCCGAACACCGATCGACTTGCTCGCGAAATATCGGTTCGGTTTGATAAAGTTCCCGACCCATGTTGATATACTGAGAGCCTTGACCGGGAAACATAAACGCGATCGCGGGGTTGCACGGTTCTTGGCAGTGCGTCAAAACTTGTTGCGGTTCCAGGGTTTCCAGCGTTTTCACTGCACCGCTGAGGTTCTGGCAAATAGCGATTCGGCGGTGGTTAAAAGTTCGCCTGCCAATTTGTAGGGTGTAAGCAACATCAGCCAGAGTGCGATCGGACTTTTGTTTGAGGTACAAAGTGAGATTGGCTGTAGCCGCATCCAGTGCCGATTCCGTTTTGGCGGACAATACCAATAACTGCCAAGGGCGGGAAACTTCCGATACTTCGACTGTTGGCGCTTCTTTGAGAATAACGTGAGCATTTGTGCCACCAATGCCGAAGGAACTGACACCCGCAAGGCGCGATCGATCTGCTTTCCACTCGGACAGGGAACTGTTGACGTAGAAGGGGCTGTTGGCGAAATCAATTTTGGGATTGGGCTGCTCGAAATGCAAGCTGGGTGGTATCAGCTTGTGTTTGAGAGCTAAAACCGTCTTAATTAAGCCGGCAACGCCTGCTGCTGCGCCTAGATGCCCGATATTGGTTTTGACTGAACCGATCGCGCAAAAGCCTTTTTTGTTGGTACGAAGTGAGAACGCTTGCGTGAGAGCGGCAATTTCCACTGGATCGCCTAAAGCAGTGCCGGTGCCGTGAGCTTCGATGTAACTGATTGTTTCAGGATCGATGCCTGCTATGGCTTGGGCTTCTGCGATCGCTTTCGCTTGACCCTCAACGCTAGGGGCCGTGTAACCAATTTTTAAGGATCCGTCATTATTGATGGCAGAACCGAGGATGGTTGCATGAATGCGATCGCCATCTTCTAAGGCATCTTTTAATCGCTTTAACACTACAATTCCCACACCGCTACCGCCAACAGTTCCCCTAGCTCGATCATCAAAAGCTCGGCAATGTCCGTCGGGAGATAAAATCCCCCCTTCTTGATATAAATACCCTGCTTTGTGCGGCACAGAAACGGAAACACCGCCAGCCAATACCATATCGCATTCGCCAAACAGCAAGCTTTGGCAAGCTAAGTGAACTGCAACTAATGAAGTGGAACAAGCGGTTTGAATGGTGATGCCGGAGCCTTGGAGGTTAAGTTTATAGGCGGCTCGCGTAGTCAGCAAATCTTGATGGTTGCCGAATTTAATTTGCTCGAGTCCGACTGTTGCTAACAAGTCAGGGTTAGCCAAAAGATTGAATAATAAGTAGGTGTTGATACTTGCACCGGCGTAAATACCAATCCGACCTTGATAAGTGTCACTATTGTAGCCGGCATTTTCCAGAGCTTCCCAAGCAGACTCTAGGAAAATGCGGGATTGTGGCTCCATAATTTCGGCTTCTCTGGGAGAGTACCCGAAGAATGAAGCATCAAATGATTCAATGTCTTCTAGTACGGCTGTTGCTTTAACGTAATTGGGATTGTTCAGCAGATTTTTGTCTATATTTTGCAGTTCTGCATCTGAAAAAAATGAGATCGACTCAA
The DNA here is from genome assembly GCF_036705715.1 of Microcoleus sp. AT3-D2. Lineage (NCBI taxonomy): Bacteria > Bacillati > Cyanobacteriota > Cyanophyceae > Oscillatoriales > Microcoleaceae > Microcoleus > Microcoleus sp. AT3-D2. Next base: position 20,591 of record NZ_JAUBVE010000047.1, read on the forward strand.
CGCCGTTTTGCAGATTTTGCCAATATTCATCGAGATTTTTGGCTTGGGGGAAACGGCCTGCCATGCCAACAATGGCTATTTCATTAATATTGTCAATTGCTTCTAGGTTAGTCATTATTTTTGTTTTAATCGCAGATTATTAACGCAGGTGTTTTCTAGATTGCATTTGTTGTTTGATTAATTGCCTTCGCAAATCGGCTCTGTCTTGGCTTTGCTCGTCGAAAGCAGGCTGTAAATTTTGGTCTTGATTGAGATATTTAGCTAGAGAGTTGATGGTGGGATATTTGAAAATATCGGTGATTGAAATAGTGCGGTTAAAGACTCCTTGCAATTTGCTGTAAAGTTGGACGATGAGTAATGAATGACCGCCGAGATCGAAGAAGTTGTCGTGGATGCCAACGCGATCGAGGTGAAGCATTTCTTGCCAGATCGTCGCGATCGCGCGTTCTATTTCTGTCTGGGGTGCGACGTAAGTGGCTGCTAGTTCCGGGCGCAGACAATCGGGAACCGGGAGCGATCGCCGATCGATTTTGCCGTTAGCTGTTAGCGGTAAACTTTTCAACAGCACGAAGGCTGATGGCATCATATATTCGGGCAACCGCTGTCGCAGAAAGCTTTGCAGGTCATTTGCAGCTAGGGATGCAGAGCGATCGCTATCGGGGACGGCGTAAGCGACTAGGCGCTGGTTGCCCGGTTCATCCTCTCTAAGTGAGACGATCGCCTGTCTCACTTGTGGGTGTTGGCTCAGCACTGTCTCAATTTCTCCTAATTCGATGCGGAAGCCGCGAATTTTGACTTGGTGGTCAACTCGCCCCAAGAATTCTAGATTGCCGTCGGGTAAGTAGCAGGCTAAGTCGCCGGTTTTATACAACCGCTCTCCGCTGACAAAGGGGTTGGCAATGAACCGCTCTGCTTGTTCTGCTGGTCGGTTCAGATAGCCCCGCGCTAACCCCGCCCCGCCGATATATAACTCACCTGGTATACCGATCGGTACGGGTTGGTGCTGCCGATCTAGCACGTAGGTGTAGCAGTTGGGCAGGGCGCGTCCCAGGGGAACCGTCTGCGAAGTCGATCGATTCTGGACTGTAAAGGTTGTCGTGCCCACGGTGGCTTCTGTCGGCCCGTAGTGGTTGAGGATGCGACAGTTGGGCGCGTGCTGCTGGATCTGCGAAATCAATTCCCAACTGGCTGCCTCACCGCCGAGAACTAAGCACTGGCGGGGCAGAATTTGCTCGGGAGGGGCAGCGGCGAGAAGGGCGGCGAGGTGGGAAGGCACAATTTTGAGGCAGTCGATCGCATGGCGGTTAAAGTATTCTGCGAGGGCGGCGGGGTCAGTTGTGCGATCGGAGGATATTACGTGCAAGCATCCTCCGGTACATAGGGAGGGAAAGATCGCTGTGTTGCCCAAGTCGGCGGCGAAGGTGGAAACAGTGGCGAAACTAGCGCCTGTTGGCAGTTCTAGTTTTTCCCAAATGCCGTTGAGGTAGTTGAGGAGTTGCCGGTGTTCGACGGCTACGCCTTTGGGTTTGCCCGTGGAACCGGAGGTGAACAGCACATATACTAAGTTTTTGGTTGTTACCTCGCTGTTGGGATTGCGATCGGAAAGCTTTGCGATCGCATCCCAGTCTGCATCGAGACAGATTACTTGTGGCGGGCGATCGCTCAAGTTGGCCGCTAGGTGCGTTTGGGTAAGCAACACTGGCGATCGCGCATCCTGCCACCGGAAAGCTAAGCTGGCGGCTGGTAATGCCGTGTCTAGAGGTAAGTATGCACCGCCGGCTTTGAGGATGGCCAGCAAGCCGACGATCGCATCCAGAGAGCGATCGGTGTAAAGTGCTACCACAACTTCTGGCCCTACGCCCAGCTTTTGCAAGTGATGAGCCAGACAATTAGCTTTTTTGTTTAACTCCTGGTAAGTTAGTTGCTGATTTTCAAAGACAATCGCAATGCGATCGGGTGTTTGTTCTGCTTGTTTTTCAAATAGTTGGTGGATGCACGAGTCCTGCGGGAATTTAGGATTGGAGATTGGGGATTGGTTAAACTCGACTAGAAGTTGGTGGCGATCGCGATCACTCAAAATTTCTAACTCACTAATGGCAGTTTCTGATTCGCTAACCGTGCTTTCTAATAAAGTCTGAAATTGTCCTGCCAAGCGGGAGATATCCTCGCTCTGAAATAAGTTTGAATCGTAGTGGAACTCTGCGCTTAGGGAGTCATCTTGCTGAATGCAAGAAAGTTTAACTTTGAATGGTTCCAAACAAATGTATTGCCGCTCAATAGAAAAAGATAAGTTTGCATCTGAAGACTTTGCCTGCTGTTCCTCAAATTCAAAACAAATGGGAAAAAATAATCCCCGATTTTTCTCAGTTAATTCTGTTACTTGTTCCCAAGTAAAAGACTCTTGCCATTTGAAAGCTTCGCGTACCGACTCGCTAACCTGCTTCAGGTTCTCAGAGAATTTAACTTTTTCCTCAAAATGACAGTAAACAGGTAAGTATTTGGCAAATAGTCCTAAAGCCGACTCCAACTGTTCATAACTCCGGCCCTCGCAATATGTGCCAACAACAATATCTGAGTTGCCAGTGAGCCGCCACAGTAGAACTAGCCAACAATTCAGAAAAAATACAGAAGTTAAACAGTTATATTTTTGAGCGATATTTTCAATTTTAGCTACAACTTGACTGTCGAGTTGGACTGCAACAACTTCTGGTTTAAATTCTCCCTTTACCTCGTTTTTTTTCTCACTTGGCAATGATACATCTACAAAATTTAAAATGTTATTTTTGCGCCAATACTCTTTACCTATTTCTGCATCTGCTCCTTCAAAAAGTTCATTTTGCCATTCGGCAATATCTGCATACTGCAAGGGTTGGTCAGATAATTCCTTGCCCTGCAAATTGGTGGCATAAAAACGGCTGATTTCATGCACAAAATTCTTGACAGTAACCCTATCTGCAACCAAAGCAGGCATCCCCACCAGCAAGAGGTGCAAATCTTGGGAAAGAATAACCAGACACATATCTAAAACATGACCGTATTGTAAGTCAAAAACCCGACTACTTACTTCAGCAAAAAGTGTCTCAATTTGAGCTGTTTGTGATTCAGAATCTCTACCGCTTAAGTCGTGGTAAACAATCGCCGGCACACTGCGATCGTTAATAATTTGCAGCGGCAGCGCCATTCCCTGCAAACATTGAAAATTCGTGCGAAGAATTTCATAGTTGCTGACCAGGTTTTGCAAAGCTGCTTCTAAGACTTTTAGATTGAGATTGCCTGCAATTTTAACAGCGAAAGTAGCGCGATAAGGTTGATTGGATGCAGATTGTTGCAACATCCAAAGGCGCTTCTGCTGAGGTGAAATCCGAAATCCTTCTAAATACTGTTCTTGCATATTTTTTACTCCATCAATTAGGTTTTACTTTATTAAGCTATAAAAGGTTCTGCCATGCCAACTACAACCTTCCGCAAGCCGGAAAAGGGCATCCGCCCGTGGGCAGTTAGCATATTATCTAGCATTAATACATCTCCCTCTTGCCAAGGAAAGATAACTGCTTCCTGCTGATACAATTCCCGAATTTCATCTAACACAGACTTTTCAATCTCAGACCCATCACCGTAATACGCATTGCGCGGCAAATATTCCTCTGGAAGGGCTGAAAGCAGTATTTGACTTGTCTCCTGTTCTAAACTCGATACGTGGAATAAATGAGCTTGATTGAACCACACTTGTTCACCTGTTTTAGGATGTGTAGCAACAGCTTGACAGACTTGGCGAGTTCTTAAATAATTGTTATCTTTCCACTCAAATTCAATGCCAGCTTTTCGGCAATAATTTTCTACTTCTAATTTATTGTCTGTCTGAAAAACATTTTGCCATGTTAAGTCGAGTTGAGTGTCATAGTTTCGGACATACATAACCTGCTTTTGTATGAACTTCTCTTTGATTTTTGGATTGAGGCGCTGAAAAATTTTCCTGCTGTCGGCAATAGGCGTTTCTCCACCTGTTTCTGCTGACTTAACGCTGAAAAATCCTATCTTCATCGGCCAACTACGAGAGTAGGCCATTTCGTTGTGCAAAGGAATAGATTGATCTGCTGGATATTCAGTTGAGGTATAGATTTTGCCACTCACTTGACTGCGTGGCGTTGAACGATATGAATAGTCTAGTAAGTCGCCAGAAATTGCCCTGACTAACTGCTCAAATTCAGTTATTTCTCTGATGTCGAAATTACGAAACAAAATACCGCCGTTTTGACACAGCCATTTCTCGATTTGTTCTCGATTATTGGCAGTCCAATCGACTAATTTTATACCTTCTACGGCGGGTTTAACTACTAAAGGCAGTGGCTGTTGTGCCTGAAGTAAATCAGTTTTGACTAGCTTGGCATCCGATAGCTTGACTGCTTTCCTTCTAATAGTTGTTAGCTGGTTGCTATTTGTTAGTTTTGACTCTACATTGCTCATATGTTTGCTGTTTAACTGATTTCTTGAATAGTGTTTGTAACTACCTTGCGCTGGATATTGCCGAGCTTTTGGCGGCGTGCTTCCTGAAACTCTTTTTCTTTAGACAACTGCTGTTGTTTTTCTGCGACCGCCAATGTTTCTGCTAGTACATTTAACTGAATTCCTGGCTGTTCAACAACTCGATTGAGCAGAAGTTCAAACATCTCTGCCATGCGGGCGATCGTCGCTGCTTCAAACAAGTCTATTTTGTATTCAAAAAATCCTTTAATTCCCTCCGGCGTTTCCGTTAAATCCAGCTTTAAATCGTTGCGGGCTTCCCCAATATCGAGTTCTGAGAGAGTCAAAGTCACGCCCGGAAGTTTGAGGGCTGGGACGGGTGAATTTTGAAGAACAAACCAAACTGGAAATAAGAGAGGATGACCGAGATTTCGCTCTGGCTGCATTTCTTGCACTAGCTTTTCAAAGGGTAAATCTTGGTGAGCGTAAGCGCCTAAACATAACTCTCGCACCCGCTGCAAAATTTCCCGAAAAGTCGGATTACCTGATAAGTTAGTCCGCAAAACCAGCGTATTAACTAAAAATCCAATTAACCCTTCTGTTTCAGCTCGATTCCGATTGGCAATGGGCGAACCGACTACAATATCTTCTTGACCTTTATAGCGGAAAAGCAGGGCTTTAAAAGCCGCTAATAAAGTCATAAACAGTGTGACACCTTCTTGCTGGGATAGTGTGTTAAGTGCCTCAGTCAAAGCTGGAGATAGTGCTAATAATTGTTTGGCACTGCGTGTTGTTTGGGTAGCAGAGCGCGGTCGATCTGTCGGTAATTCTAGGATGGGGGGAGTGCTGCCTAATTGCTGCTTCCAGTAAGCTAGTTGTGTTTCTAAAATTTCTCCTTGCAACCACTGCCTTTGCCAAATTGCAAAATCGGCATATTGGATGGGAAGTTCTGGCAGGGGGGACGGTTGATTTTGAGAAAAAGCATTGTAAAGTGTGGCAATTTCTCGGATCAATACTCCGGCAGACCAACCATCAGAAATAATGTGATGAATGACGAACAGCAGCAGGTGTTCTTGGTCGCCTAATTGTAATAACTTCGATCGCATTAAGGGGCCAGCAGCTAAGTCGAAAAGCTGTTGGCAGTCCTCAGTTACTAAGCGCTGAACTTCGCGATCGCGCGCAGTTTCTGGCAACTGTCGCAGGTTCACTACAGGTAGCTTCATTGCTAGCGCTGGGGCGATGTCTTGAACTGGTTTCCCGTCCACTATTTTGAAAGTGGTACGCAGGATTTCGTGACGGCGCACGATCTCGTTAAATGTTTGCTCGAGCGCTGCTGCGTCGATCGCACCTGTGAGGCGCACAGATACGGGTATGTTGTAACAAACGCTCTCGGGCTCTAACTGGTGAAGAAACCACAGTCGCTGCTGGGCAAAGGACACTGGTGCTGGGCCGGCGTTGGAACGGCGAGGAATACTTTGCAATGAGTGGGTTTCTATTTTAAATTTACCGCTCAACCGCTGTTGGAGAAGGGCTTGTTTTGCGGGTGAAAGCTGAGACTGTCGCTGCAAAATTTCGTCTTTTTTACTATTCATGATGCCGTTTTCTAGTGATGGTTATATGAAAAAAAGTTTCGATCAAAAATGTTGTTCTTCAGTCAATTACCTGTACTTTCATATAGTCAGGCGGGGGTTGAATCCGCATAAGATTATTTTCCAGAATCACCAAATCGCCTCTCTTTTCAATTTCCTTAAAACCCGCAAATTTATAAGTGATATACATCATGCGATTTCTCTCAGTTGAAACAAAGTCGGCCAACAAGCGCACGTTTCGATCTTTAGCAAGGCTCGTAATATAATTAAGCAAGACTGCACCTACACCTCTGGACATCACGCGACAAGACATTAGCAATAGTTTTAGCGTCCACAGAGTCTCATCGCATTCCACAAGTGCCAACCCGATTTTTCCATAACTTCCATACTTGTCATCCAAACCTGCAATTAGCAGTTTGTGCTGGTTGGAGAGCCGAAATTGATTGAGTTCGCTGTAAGAGTAGGTGTAGCCAGTTGCATTCAGTTGATTTGTCCGTACTGTTAATTCTTCGGCTCGCTGCAAATCCTCTTCTTTTGCATAGGAAATAGTCAAAGTCATGTTGAGTGTAGCCAAAAAATCTTCTTGAGTTCCGACAAATTCTTTCTCGGCATTTTGGCGTTCTATATCGTTAATATACATTAGCCTTCTCAGTTGTGAATCTTCTGTAATAAAACGGGGATTCATTTCCGGCATATCTAGCAAGTCGTCTAGTTTTGCTGCATCAATACATAACACTTCTGGCAGTGAAAAGTTGACTTCTTCTAGCTCAAATTGCTGATCGTCAATAAAGGCGATCGCGTCGAGACTGATATTGAGCGATTTAGCGATTTCTTTAATTGAAGCAGCCTTGGAGTTCCAGTTGATTTGGGGATACAAAAAATACTCGTCCAATCCCATCTCTCGCAGTTTTGCCATTGCTAGACTGCGTTCGTTCTTGCTAGCAATAGATTGTAAAATGCCTCGACTGTCTAAGGTGGTGATAATGCGGGCTGCATGGCTGTGCAGGGAAATTTTGTCATTTTCTAAGAGTATGCCATTCCACAGAGTATTATCCAGATCCCAAACTACACATTTGATAGTTTTTTGCTCTTGTTCTTGGCTCTCTATTCGTTCGGATGTTAGGTTAATCATGGCTTTATGTTCTTACCGCTAAGTTTTGCTGCGTAACGTTGCGTTCTGGTAATACTCCGTACTCTTGATAACCAGATTCAGCGATCGTAATTTGTTGAATTTGGGTACTGCCTTCGATAATTTCCATAATTTTTGCGTCTCGGAAATACCGTTCCACAGGGTAGTCGCTACTGCAACCGTTCCCCCCGTGAATCTGTACGGCATCGCTTGCTACTTTAACTGCCATTGTGGATGCAAAGTATTTAGCAATTGAGGTTTCTGAAATCGATCGCGGATCGCCAATTTCTTGGAGATAGCCGGCTTGATAGCATAGCAATCTGGCTGCTTTCACGTTAGCGATCGCTTCGGAAATCATTTGTCTAATTATCTGGTGTTCTTTCAGATAAACGCCAAATTGCTGGCGTTGGCTGGTGTACTGAAGGCAAGCTTCTAAGCAAGCTTGACCGATACCTACACAGCCCCACGCTACGCTGTACCTGCCGCGATCTAGGGCCGAGGAAGCGACATGAGAGAAGCCAAAACCCTGCCGGCAAACGAGATTTTCCTGGGGAATTTGGCAGTCATCTAGGTGAAGTTCTGCTAGCATGGAAGCTCTCGTTCCCAAGATTCCCACAATGGGTTTTATTGAGAGTCCCGGTCTATTTTTTTCAACCAAAAAAGCAGTAGATTTCCCTTCATACTGGGTGAAAACTAAGAATAAATCCGCAATTTGTCCGTAAGTAATCCATTTTTTTTTCCCATTTAATATGTAGAAATTGCCTGCCGGAGTTGCAGTTGTTTCTACACTTTTAGCATCGCTACCGGCGTTAGGTTCGCTCAGTGCAAAAGCTGCGATCGCTTCACCTGATGCTAGCTTGGGAATCCAATGTTCTTTTTGATATTGACTTCCCCACTTGCAAAGAACGTGAGCAACCATACTGTGAACTGTTAGCAAACTCCGCAATGAAGAACACCCCCGCCCAATTTCTTCGTTAAGCAGGCCATAGGCGATCGCATCCATACCGCTACCGCCGTTCTTTTCGGGTATTGCAGCACCCAAAAAGCCTCGCAGAGCTAGCTTTTTAATGAGCTGTGGGGGGGTATGCTGTTCGCGATCGCACTGGCTAGCATAAGGTATTATTTCCTCATTTACAAAAGCTCTAAATTCTGATTGAGCGTCTTTTTGTTTGGCGGTTAATTCGAGTTTCATTGCATTTCCTAAATCAATTGCTTGTAAGTACAGCTGTTTTGCGCTCGACTAGATTAACCAGAGCATTTATGGTATTGAAATTATCAATTTCCAAATCTTCATTTTCAATGGAAACTTTAAACTCTTGCTCCACAAATAAAACCAGTTGCATTGCAAACATTGAATTGACAAAGCCCAGACCAAAAATATCTTCATTGTCCTGCAAATCGTAATCGCCGACAACGCGCGCCAAGAATGCTTTGATTTTTTCTCGATTTTCTTTCATCTTAAATAACTCACTGATAAACGTAGAAACCTTGTTTGCTTTTCTGACCGTATAACCCCGCCTCTACCATCTGCTTTAACAGAGGACACGGCCTATACTTGCTATCTTTGAAGCTTTCATACAAAACTTCGATAGACAGTAGAATCGTATCTAGTCCGATCAAATCTGCCGTTTCTAGCGGCCCCATTTTGTGACCAAAGCAGGTTTTGAAAATTTTATCCACGTCTGACGCTGAAGCTACTCGCTCTTGCAACAAGAAAATCGCTTCATTAATTGTCAACATCAACACGCGGTTAGAAACAAATCCAGGTGAATCGTTGACAAGAATACATTCTTTGCCCATTTGGGCTAAAAAACTTTTGGCTATCTCAATTGTTGCGTCAGAGGTGTGATACCCGCGAATCACTTCTACCATTGACTTCATGGGTACTGGGTTCATAAAGTGCATCCCAATCACATTTTTAGCTCGCTTGGTCGCTGAAGCAATGCGGGTAATGGGAATGGCAGATGTATTAGCTGCAAATACTGTTCTCTCTGGACAAATGGCATCTAACTGCGCGTACACCTCCTTTTTAATATCCCATTTTTCGGTAACATTTTCAACCACAAAGTCTGCACTATCTAGCAATTTGTAATTAGTGGAAAATGTAATTTTTTTTAAGATATCGTCAGGGCTGCCAACTTTTTTTTCTTTGTTGAAAAGAGTTTGGAAACGGATGTTTTTTTTGATTTCCTGTTTGGCATTTTCTAGAATCTCTTCCGAAATATCTACAAGAATTACCTGATAACCAGTTTGGGCGAGGTTTTGCGCAACCCCAATTCCCATAACGCCTGCTCCCACAACACCGACTACTTGAATGTTCATAATTGATGCTTTATCCTTTGCAATTTCCGATGAAGTTTACCTTTCTCCAACTAATACAAGCTTTTTAGCTTCCTCTTCGGTTAATTCTTCTAACTCTGCTACAATTGCTTCTTCGATCGCTAAGGCGAATTCAGCAACAGTGGGTGCTGCAAATAGGTAGCGGAGAGAGAGTTCAATTTGAAATAATTTGCGAATCTGGGAAAGTAACTGAATACCGATTAGAGAATTTCCTCCCATTTCAAAAAAGTTGTCATGGATGCCGACTTGCCCAATTCCTAACAGTTCTTGGTAGATATCGGCAATTGTCCGCTCGATTTCATTACTGGGAGCAATATAGGCATTTCGCAGGTTGGGTCGAGTAAATTTCTGAATATTTGACTCGACAATTTTGGAATTTTCCTGCTGCTGTTCGGTTCCTTTTTCCGAAGAAGTTAATACTTGTTTTTGTGGCTCAATCCAGTAACGCTGCCGCTCAAATGGATAGGTGGGTAAAGGGACGCGGTGCCGACGTTCATCAGCATAAAAACCTTGCCAATTTATCTGTACTCCCGCTAGCCAAAGTTGACCTAGTGTATTGAGCAAGAAGGCTACATCGGATTGCCGATCGCAGGAATTTCGCAGCGTTGGCAGCACAGTCCAATCTACAGTTAAATCGCTCGGCTTACATTGCACAGCCAAGCTGCTCAATGTTTGTCCGGGACCAACTTCTAACAGAATTAAATTCTGTTTTTTCCACAACTCTTGTACGCCATTTGCAAATAGCACCGGCTGGCATAAATGCTTAGCCCAATAATTCGGATCCGTGGCTTGACTAGCGGTAATCCAAGTTCCCGTAACGTTCGATAAATAGGGAATTTTGGGCGGCTGAAGATTGAAGGTTTTAACTAATTCGATAAATGGTAGGGCGATCGCATCCATCATCTGAGAATGAAAGGCGTGAGAAGTTGGAATCGGCCGGCAAGCCAAACCGCTTTCAGTTAACTGGCGTTCCAATTCATCCACAGCATCAGGAAGACCAGCGATCGCGCACAGGTACGGCCCGTTAACTGCTGACAAAGAAAGGCCTTTTCCTAAAAGCGGTCGCACTTCCGCTTCTGAAAGCGGAACAGCAAGCATTTTCCCAGCCGGCAAACTTTGAATCATCAACGCTCTTTTGGCAACGAGAGCGATCGCATTTTCCAGAGAAAACACCCCCGCCAGACAGGCCGCCACATATTCGCCGATGCTGTAGCCGATCGCCGCCCCAGGGCGAATTCCCCAGGATATCAACAATTGAGCCAAAGCGTACTCGATCGCGAAAATAGCCGGCTGAGTGAGAAAGGTTTGATTCAGTTTTTCAGCAGCAGGATCGGGCTGTTCTTGGCTGCGACCGAGCATTTTTCGCAGGTCGAGGCCGGATTTGGGCGCTGCATTTGTCTCAGGCTGACTGGGATACAGCACCGATCGCAAATCTAGATCGAGGTAAGGCTGGAAAAGTTGGCAGCAGCGATCGAGTTGTTCTCGAAATACCGGCTCCACTTGGTAAAGTTCGCGAGCCATGTTGGGGTAATGAGTTCCCAGGCCCGGAAACATAAAGGCGACAGTGCGATCGCCGGCCTCGCGGTACAAAGTGAGAACTCGTTTCGGATCGGAAAGCGCGATCGCAGCATCTTGAATGTCTTTGCAAACAACCGCCCGCCGGTGGTCAAAAACTCGCCGGCCAACTTGCAGGGTGTAAGCAACATCCGCGAGATTGAGATCGGGATTTTGCTTGAGGCGATCGCTCAAATTTACTGTAGCCGCATCCAGCGCCGATGCCGTTTTGGCAGACAGTACCAACAACTGCCAAGGGCGAGAAGGCCCTGAAATTTCGACTGTTGGCGCTTCTTCCAAAATCGCGTGGGCGTTAGTACCGCCAAGGCCAAAAGAACTGACTCCAGCGCGGCGCGGCGTGCCGTTTGCGGGCCATTCCGACAAAGCGGTATTGACGTAGAAAGGGCTGTTGGCCAAATCAATTTCCGGGTTGGGCTGCTGGAAGTGCAAGCTGGGCGGTATCAGCTTGTGTTTGAGAGCCAGAACAGTTTTGAGCAAGCCTGCGATCCCAGAAGCGACATCCAGATGGCCGATATTGGTCTTGACTGAACCGATCGCACAATGTGCAGGTGGCGCGATCGCAGTTTTTGTCTGAGTGCTAGCGCGAAACGCTTTTGTCAAGGCCTTAAATTCGATCGGGTCGCCCAAAGCCGTTGCAGTTCCGTGAGTTTCTACATAAGTCACTGTTTCCGGCTCGATGTCGGCTATGGCAAAGGCTTCCGCGATCGCCTTTGCTTGCCCTTCCAAGCTGGGCGCTGTGTAACCAACTTTCCCAGAACCGTCATTATTTATAGCCGAGCTTTTGATAACAGCGTGAATGCAATCACCATCGGCGATCGCCTCTTCTAACCGCTTCAAAACTACAATTCCTAAGCCGCCCCCCGGTACAGTGCCTTTCGCACCAGCATCAAAAGCACGGCATTGACCGTTAGGAGATAAAACCCCTCCTTCTTGATACAAATAGCCAGCTTTTTGCAAGGAATTTACCGCTACGCCTCCGGCTAAAGCCATATCGCATTGGTAACTTAACAAACTTTGGCAAGCTAAGTGAACGGCAACTAATGATGTGGAACAATTCGTTTGCACGCTAATGCTCGGACCTCTTAAATTTAATTTATAAGAAGTGCGCGGAGCTACGTGATCTTTCTCGTTCCCAATCAGAGTTTGGAAATCAATAACAGTGCCTAGAAAACCCCGGTTTGAAGCTAAATTGAATAACAGATAGCTATTCCAACCTACACCCGCGTAAACCCCTATCTGACCTCGGTATCTTTCAGAATCATAGCCAGCATTTTCCAGGGCTGACCACGCCTCCTCCAAAAATAAACGCTGTTGGGGATCTGTAATAGCTGCTTCTCTGGGATTAAAGCCGAAAAATGAAGCATCGAATAAATCTATGTCTTCTAATATAGCGCCAGCTTTGACGTGATTGGCACTATGAAACATAGTAGGGTCAATCCCTGAAGAAAGCAATTGTGCTTCACTAAGAACAGAGATTGATTCCACTCCCTCTCGCAGATTTTGCCAATATTCATCGAGATTTTTTGCTTGAGGAAAGCGACCGGTCAGGCCGATAATCGCAATTCCTTCTATAGAGTTGTCTGTTTCTGATTCTGAATTACTCATTAATTTTCCCATTTTATACTGCATGAATTGCCTTCAAATAAGGGAAGGCTGACGTAGTAAGTTTAAGCCGAATTTTATTAACTGGGGAAACCGGGTTTGTGTGTAGATATCTAGTTGAGAGTCAGGATTTTTTCTAAGAAACCCGGTTTCTTTGCGTCACCTCTGCATTCGGAGTTGTTTTTGCCGATTGGCAACCGATTTTTGCTTGTTAACTCGATCGCGAACAGACTGAAATTCAAGTTCTGGCTTTTGCTCCTCAGTTAAATGTTTTGCTAGGGAGTAGATGGTTGGATATTCCAATAGTTCAATCAGCGATAAATCTACCTTATTCAAAATTTTCCGGAGTTGACGGTGAACTTCGGCAAGCAGTAATGAATGACCGCCAATATCGAAGAAATTGTCGTGAATGCTTACCGTTTCTAATTGCAGCACCTCTTGCCAAACATTGGCGATCGCGCTTTCGACAGAGTTACTAGGCAAAACCGGCGCAACTTCCGATCGCAGCGAGACGGCTTCCATTGCTAAAAGCGATCGCCGATCGACCTTGCCGTTAGCAGTCAGCGGTAGCAGGGGTACTGTCAGGACAACTGACGGGATCATGTATTCCGGCAATTTTTCTTTCAAAAACTCACTTAGTTCGCCGATCGCAGCCAGTGACTCCTGGCTTAAAACGATGTACGCAACTAAACGGCGATCGCTACCATCTTCTTGAACCAAAACTACAGCCTCCTGCACCCCTGAGTGCTCTAGGAGAACCGCTTCAATTTCCCCTAGTTCGATCCGGTAGCCGCGAATTTTCACCTGATCGTCTAGGCGGCCGAGGAATTCCAGAGTCCCATCTGGCCGGTAGCGTGCGCGATCGCCCGTTTTGTACAGTCGGCTTCCAGGCTCATCGCTGAACGGATTCGCGATAAACTTTTCAGCAGTGAGATCCGGTCTGTTCAGATAGCCTCTTGCGACTCCTAAACCGCCGATATGCAGTTCGCCCGCGACACCGATGGGTACCGGTTGCACGTGCCGATCGAGCACGTAAAGCTGAGTATTCGCGATCGGGCGACCGATCGGAATTGACCCTGACAACTGTTCGCCCCCTGGAACCTGATAAACGCAGCAGCCAACTACCGTTTCCGTTGGCCCGTATTCGTTCACCAGCAAAGTATCGGGAGCATTTTCCTGCCAAAAAGCGACGCTGCTAGCCAGCAGATTTTCGCCACCGATAATGAAAGCGCGGGTCAAACCGGCGGCGGCTTGGGGTGGTATTTGCTGGGCCAGCAACTCCAAGTGCGCGGGGGTAATTTTGACTAAACTTAAGTTAGAACTGCGGCGCAAGGCAGTGCAAAGCGTCTCTATGCCTTGGTTTTCCGATAGCAGTTCTACTCGACTTCCCACTAGCAACGGTGAAAACAAACTGGTAACAGTTAGGTCAAATCCCAGCGGCGAGTGAACTAGCGTCCCCGTTCCTGCCTCGACTGCATAGGCTTGCGTACACCAAGTGAGATAACTTGTGAGTCCTTGGTGCAGAATTAACGTTCCTTTGGGCTTTCCAGTTGAGCCGGAAGTATAGATAGCGTAGGCTAGATTGTGAGAATTGGCTTCACAGGTTGGATTTTCTGTAGGTTCAGAGGCGATGATTTCCCAATCCGCATCCAGGCAAATTACTTGAATTCCGCTGGTTGGCAAGTCGGTAACTAAGTGCTGCTGAGTCAACAGTATCGACACCTGAGAGTCGGCGAGAATGAAGGCTTGGCGATCGCGGGGTATGGTTGAATCAATGGGAACGTAAGCGCCGCCGGCTTTGAGAATGCCCAAAACTCCGACAAGCATGGAAAGCGATCGCGCTACGCAAATCCCCACCAGCACCTCTGGCCCTACTCCCTGTTGCTGTAGGTAACGGGCGAGTTGATTTGCCTGGGCGTTGAGTTCAGCATAAGTTAGCTGCTGACTTTCAAACACAGCGGCGGTGCGATCGGGTGTGCGTTTTACTTGTTCTTCAAATAACTGGTGAACGCATTTATCAATTGTGCCAGCCGTTTTTGTATTGTTAAACTCAACTAGCAGTTGTTGGCGATCGCGATCGCTCAAAATTGCTAACTCGCTAATTGTCGCTTTCGGATTATTGGCAGCGCTTGCTAACAAAGTTTGAAATTGCTCCGCCAAGTTGCCGATATCAGCTACTTGGAATAAGTTAGCATCATAGTGAAACTCGCAAATCCAAGCATCATCTTGACAAAGGCAAGAGAGTTTTACTTTGAATCTACTAATATAGGCGGAACGCTTAGCAATTGACCAGGATAAACCACCAGCCGAATACTTGGGCAGCGGTGGCTCAAGCTCGAAACAAAACGGAATGAAAGAATCAGTCGCGTCCTTGCCAGTTGCCGCTGTAATTTGTTCGGGAGTAAAATACTCCTGCCATTCATAATTATTGCCAATTAATTTGCTAACCTGCTGTAAAGATTCGCTAAATTCTAAGCTATCTGACGACTGGCAAGTTAGGGGTAAATATTTGGCGAATAGCCCCAAAGATGACTCTAATCCTTCATAAGTCCGACCATCGCAATAAGTGCCGACGATCGCCTTTGATAATCCAGTCAGCCGACTGAGGAGAATCTGCCAACAAGTTAGTAAGAATGTAGGAACAGAAGTGTCAGAGTTGTGAGCGATCGCTTCAATTTTTGTCGCCAAGTCCTGCGGAATTTTAACCGTAAGTTTTTTGGGCGTAAACCCGCTTTTTCTATCTAACTCTTTTCCCCCTACTAGCTGGCCCACAAACAAGTCAGCAATCTCAAACTTATGCCAATAATCTTTTCCAGCTTTTGTATCCTCAGACTCAATTAAGTCATTAAAAATTTCCGAGATATCAGCATATTGAATCTCGCCCTCAAATAAGCTATTTTTCTCCCCAATAGCAGCGTAGGCTTCGCTAATTTTACGCACCAAGTTATCTAGCGTTAATGTATCCGCCCCAAGAGCCGACAAACTAACAAATAGCTGGTATTTTTTCAAGGAAAGTTCTATTAAAACTACCTGTAAAAGCGGTTCTTTTGCATCAAAAAGCTGTTGATTTATATCCTCACAAATCTCCTCAATTTTAGCCTCTTGTTCTGGCGGACTTAGCTCAGTTAAAGAATATTGAGAAATTGATGGAATGCTGCGATCGCTTATTACTTGCAAAGGAATATCCATTCCCGGTAAACAGCGAAAAGTAGTCCGCAATATCTCATGGCTATGCCACACATTCTCCAAAGCTGCCTCAAAAAGTTCCCTGTTAAGATTTCCCTGAATTTCTACAGCACACTGAGCGCGATAAGGTAACTTAGACTCAATTTGTTGCAACAACCATAAATGTTTTTGTTGCGGTGAAAGTCGAAACCCTGTAATAATTTCTTTTTGCATATCTCTACCTCTGTATCTAATTATTTCAATCAAGGATTATCGGCGCTAAACGTTAAGACATATACTAAATCAGGCTTCAATACCCAATTGGCATATTCTTTCGTCAGCGTAGACTGACTTTGTTTGTGTAGTTGCGGTTTCAACCGCCGAAAAATATGGAATAGCTTTAGCTTTCGCTAGGAGGTAAGGTTTCAACCGCTGTCGGACTATAGCTGTAAGTTTCAGACATTCCTACCGCAATTTTGCGAGAACCAACAAAAGGCGATCGCCCGTGAGCTACTAACATATTATCCAGCATTAAAATATCCCCTTCCTGCCAGGGAAAAGTTACAGTTTCCTGCCGATATGCTTCGCGCACTTCGTCTAAAACAGAAGGCTCAATAGGAGTACCATCTCCGTAATAAGTATTGTTAGGAAGATCGGATTCTTTAAAGTCTGCCAGCAATGACTCTCGGAGTCCCGGCTCTAAAGTTGATATGTGAAAAAAAGCAGCGTGATTAAACCAAACTTTTTCACCCGTTTTAGGGTGCTTGAGAATAGCGTGGCGAACTTGTCTAGTCCTCAAGCAATTACCATCTTTCCATTCTACCTCAATGTCACGATTTTGACAATACTCTTCTACCTTTAATTTATCAGTTGTTTGAAAAACATCATGCCAATGCAGCCCCAAGCCACTGCCAAAATTGCGGACATACATCACCTGTTTTTGTGCGAAGATATCGACAATTTTAGGGTCAATGCGCTGTAATACTTTCCTGACATCAGCCAGTGGCGTTTCTCCTCCTGCCGTCGCACTTTTCAGGCAAAAAAAGAAAATTTTCATCGGCCATGCGTGTTGGTAAGAATTCTCATTGTGCAAGAAAATACTTTGCTCTGCCGGAAAATCAGTAGAAGTATAAATATTGCCCCTGACGCGACTGCGCGGCGAGGAACGTTCTCGATACTCCAACAATTCTCCGGAAACAGCCGTAATAAATTCTTCAAACTGGGTTGCATCACTGACTTTAAAATTGCGAAAAAGTAGACATCCCCATTTCCCTAACTCTGTTTCTATAAAATCTCGGTTTTGCGTCGCCCAAACTACAAGATTTACTTCTTCTAAAGTCGGGCTGACTACTAGAGGTAAAAATTGGTGTGACTGCAGAAACTTAGCCTCTACCAACTCTTCGGAAGACGTGCTAATAGTTCGGCGCGATCGCAGCGGTGGCAGTTTGCTCTTAAAGCTATGAGAGTCAAAAGTTTTCATCATACCAATTGTTCAATTGCTTTGCGCTTAACATTTTTAAACTTGAGAAGGCGAGCTTCTTTAAGTTCTTGTTCTTTAGCGAGTTGCCACTGTTCGTCAGCAGTATTTAGTATTTCTTTGAAAACGCTCAGCTTCACCTCAGATTGAACCGCGATCGCATTTAGAAGCGTTTCAAAAAGCGACAGCATCCGCGCGATGCTAGCAGTTGCGAACAAATCCGTGCTGTACTCCATCCACCCAGTCAAACCGATCTCGCTATCCGTCAGATTTAGCAGCAAGTCATACTTGGCGGTTTGGCTATCCACCTCGCAGACGATCGCACTCACACCCGAAAGCGCCAAAGGCGGTAGCGGTGCTTGCAGCACCAGCTTGACCTGAAATAAGGGTGTACGGCTTAAAGTCCGTTCAGGGTTCAAAACCTCGACCAACTTGTCGAAAGGCAGATCCTGATGTGCGTAAGCTGCCAAGGTGCGATCGCGCACGCGGTGCAGTAACTCATCAAATGTGGGATTCCCAGATAAATTAGTCCGCAATACCAATTGGTTGACAAAAAATCCAATCAGTTGCCGAGTCTCGCCTTGGTTGCGGTTAGCGATATCCGTGCCGACAGTAATGTCGTCTTGAGCGCTATACCAGTGCAGCAGAGTTGTAAAACTTGCTAGCAGTGTCATAAACAGCGATACTTCCTGCTGCTGCGATCGCACTTTCAGCGCATCCGTCAAAGATTTCGACAGTGAGAACGGCAGCCGCAAACCTTGGAACGTCTGAATAGCTGGGATCGCATTGTCTGTCGGCAGTTGCAGTACAGGCAGGTTGCTTAATTCTTGTTTCCAGTAGGCGAGTTGAGACTCTAGCACTTCTGGCTGCAACCATTGGCGCTGCCAGATCCCAAAGTCAGCATACTGAATCGGCAAAGGGGTTAACGGGGAAGGCTGACCAGTGGAAAAAGCCCTGTAGAGTGCTGTCAGTTCTTGAATGAAGACTCCCATCGACCAGCCATCAGCGACAATGTGGTGTACTGTCAGCAGCATAGTGTATTCAGCTTCCGCTAGCTGTAGCAGCGTGACTCGCAGCAGCGGCCCTGCTGTCAAGTCAAAAGGTTGCTGAGCTTCTTGAGTGGCTAGGCGTTGCGCTTCCGCTTCCCGGCTGGTTTCTGGGAAAGATCGCAAATCTATGACTGGCAGCGCTAAAGTTAAAGTTGGGGCGATCGCTTGCCTCGGTTGACCCGACACAGCGGTAAAGGTTGTTCGCAAAGCGGCCTGTCGCTGCAAGATTTCGTTAAAGCTTTGGTTGAGTGCAGTTACATTTAGCGGTCCTTTGAGCTTTACAGCGACAGCAATATTGTAAAAAGGGTTTCCAGGCTGCAAGCTATCGAGAAACCACAGCCTTTGCTGGGCAAAGGATAGGGGCAATTCTGATTGTGTGGGTGCGGGCAGCAGTGGCGGCACGCTAGGGGTAACGGTAGCGAGACGATCGCACAATTCCGCTGCTAAGCGAGACAGGCTGGAACTCTCGAAGAGTTCGGCTGCGGACACTGTTGTAGCGAGATCGGTTTCAATTCGGTTTTGCAATTCAAAGACTTTTAAGGAATCGAGTCCTAGTGCGATCGCCGACTGCTGGGGATTTACCTGCGATCGGGGAACTCTCAGCACCTGAGCGATCTGCTGCTGGAGGTAAGATGTTAGCAGCGGTACTCTGTCAGTTAGCGGTGTGGCGATCGCCTGTTCGCGAGTTAGACACACCTCGTTTTCAACTGTCTGAAAATCCTCTAAAATGCTGCTGCCAATGACTTTCAGATTGCCTGAGAGAAAATCTGCACGGCAAGCGCGGCGCTGAATCTTACCGCTGGAAGTTTTGGGAATGGTGCCGGCGGCGATCGTCACGACAGCATAAACTTGAATACCGTGGATTTGCGCGATCGCACTTCTGATGGCTGCGGTGACTTCCTCCACATTCGGTTTCTGCCGAAATTCCACCTCTTGAACGACTACTAACTGTTCCTCATCCTCTACATCCACCGAAAATGCTGCACCGCCACCGGATCGCAGTGCCGGATGGCTGCGTTCTGCCGTTAGTTCAATGTCTTGAGGGTAAAGATTTCGACCTCTAATGATAATTAAATCCTTAGCCCTACCCGTGATAAAGATTTCTCCATCTTGCAAGAAGCCTAAATCGCCTGTTCGCAAAAACGGCCCTTCACCTGTGTCTGACAGATAGGCGCGAAATGTCCGTTCTGTTTCCTCGGTGCGATTCCAGTAACCGACACCCACACTCGGCCCTGATACCCAAATTTCGCCAACTTCGTCAGGTTGACAGCGGGTTAAGGTTTCAGGGTTCGCGATCGCAATTTTTTGGTCTGGCAAAGTTTGACCGCAACCTACTAATGTGCGATTGTTCTCACTTTGTGTACTCGCGACGATCGCCCGATCGCTCTCAAGTGCTTCCGCCTGAACTGTTTTGATGACCGGCGGTGCTGTGTGCAGACCCCCAGAAATCATCAAAGCTGATTCTGCCATCCCGTAACAGGGATAGAATGCCTCCCAGCGGAAGCCACAGGGTGCAAAGGCTGCGGCAAAGCGCTCTAAGGTATCGCGCCGAATCGGTTCAGCACCGTTAAATGCAACCTTCCAACTGCTTAAGTCAAGAGTTTCTCGCTGCTGCTGGCTAATTTTCTGAACGCAAAATTCGTAAGCAAAGTTAGGGCCGCCGCTGGTAGTACCTTGGTAGTGAGAAATAGCTTTCAGCCAGCGGTAGGGACTTTGTAGAAAAGATGCGGGGGGCATCATGATACAAGGGAAGCCGCCGTACAGGGGTTGGAGTACGCCGCCAATCAGTCCCATGTCGTGGTAAATCGGCAGCCAGGAGACAAATTTGCTGGTGTGGGAATGTCCCATCAGGCGTTGGGTCATGACCGCGTTGTGCAGCAAGTTGCGGTGGCTGAGCATTACGCCTTTGGGTGTCCCTGTGGAACCCGATGTATATTGCAGAAATGCTAAGGTTTCTGCGTTAATTGAGGGTTTTTGCCAAGTGTCTTCGATTCCGGGGGGGATTGTATCGGTAGTGAGCCAGTGTATAGTTCCTATTTTGTCTGCCAGCAAGGATTGCACTTGGGGCAAAATTGCTGTTGTGGTGAGGGCGATCGCGGCTTGGGAATCGGTTGCAACTGATACGGCCGTCTGAAGTCGGGCTGCGTGGCGCTGATTGCGGGGCGGGTAAGCTGGGACTGCGATCGCCCCAGCGTACAAGCATCCGAAAAAAGCCGCAATATAGTCTAGTCCTGGCGGATAAAGCAATAAGGCGCGTTCGCCGCTGGCACCTAAAGCTTGAAGTTGAGCGGAGATCGCTCGGCTGCGGCGATCTAATTCGCTGTAAGTCAGGCGATCGCTTTCTGTTTCTCCGTCTTCGAGAAAGGTAAAAGCTAGTTGGTCAGGCTGGTGCAGACACCTGTAGCGCAACAAGTCTACACCTGTCGAACTGTTACTAGAGATTTCTCGAAAGTCCTTGAAAAGTTGAGCCATTCTACTTTTTGCACCCATTGCAACCCGAAAATCTTGAGTTTTGCGATCGCAAAGCCGATGACCGCGATCTTCTCTCAAAAGGTTATTCTTTAGCTACTGCTAGAACTTATTGACATTAGTTCTTGATTAGCTTCCACACTGTAAGTCTAAAATATCGATTTTGCAAGTAGTAATTGATAATTATTTTTAAAGTAATCTCTCAACTGTCATAAGTTGCCAGGCAGTACCCAAAGCGGAACCATGCCGTCAATCGACCAATTGTAGGGTGTTCGCAGCTTGGAGTCGGGCACGCAGACCGCAGTGCGCCCAAAATCGCCAGCACAGACCAGCGTGCAGCTTGATAAAAATTGATAAAACTTAGCAATAAAAAAATTTGACTTATTGCTTGACATTAGCCACACCCTTATTTTATTTTGATGAGGCTACTGCAAATAATTAGTGATAAATCGTTGGGTTGTTGACCGCGATCCGAGTGTATCGTCGCTCGTGTCAAAAAACTGGATTCAAACTGCGACCACAGATAGCTGCGCCTGTTACTGACAGGCTTAGTTTTTTTCGTGTTTGCTTGGGTAGGTTTTCAGCAGAGCACAAGTCGGGAGTGCAGCTCAATCGGTGCATTCACTCTTACAGATGGTGTAGCAGCTCAAGTTTTTAAGTGTGTGGTGTGAATGAAAATGAAACTGCGTGTACCTTTTTTATGTGTTGCACTGCTGAGCGTTGGTATCATGCCAGTAGCAGCAGCAGGGCCAAGGAGTTTCTCTGAGGACGCTAAGTCCGATTCTGCTGAAGGTGCACCCGCGATCGCGCCCGATCCGAGTTCAGTAAATCCCTCAAAAGAGAACGATCGTACTCAATGGTGGGCGATCCCTTCTGTCATCCCGTCCCAAAAACCGATCGCAGAAAAGCCCTCATCCCAAAGCGAGGAGTTAGAAGCCAAGGTATCTGTAGAAAATCAAGTCCAAAAACTCAATTCTGACTTGATCGTGGCTTCAGAATACAAAAGAAATATCAAAAAAACTCCCTCAGAAGCAGGCAGGATGCCTGCTCCACAAGGTGTATTGAAGATATCTAGTAATAGCGATCGCGCTTTTCCTAATCCTAATATTGAACCAATAACAGACATACCAAAACTCAACGACATCGATCGTCCTAGCACGAGTGTTGAGGGATTGCTTGAGCAATCGCGGCAAAGTTTTATTATTTCTGATGCGGTGCGAATCTCTCAATCAGTCGTACAAGTAACAGGTGTAAAGCTTAACCCTACTGCGGCTGGTTTGGAAGTCATCTTAGAAACAGAAGCGGGGCAATTGCTGCAAGCTATTACCAGAACAGAAGGCAACAGTGCGATCGCTGACATCGAAAATGCTCAATTAGTTTTACCGTCGGGTGAGGAATTTCGCGTTCAAAATCCCGATCGAGGAATTGCTGAGGTGACAGTAACTCAGCTTGAAGGTTCGCGCATCCGAGTCACCGTCACCGGAGAACAAGCAGCACCACCCGCACAAGTAGTAGAAAGCGATCGCGGTTTAGTTCTCAGCGTGACTCCTCCTGTAAATTCTGAGCAACTTGAAATTGTCGTTACCGCCACGCGCACCGCAGAAGTTATACAAAATATACCGCGATCGGTGACAGTAGTTACCCGTGCTGAGGTTGAGCAGCAAACTCCCGTGTCGCGAAGCCTGCAAGATATTGTGGGTAGGGAAGTTCCAGGCTTAGGGGCTTCAACTCAATCGAGAAACCAATTTGGGCAAAACTTGCGAGGTCGTAGTGTTTCCGTCTTAATTGACGGCGTACCCCTGACCACAAATACTCAACCTCGAGGGCTGCAAACCATTGCTCCCAATGCGGTCGAGCGAATTGAGGTTATTCGCGGCCCCAATGCGATCTACGGAAGTCAGGCCACAGGCGGGACGATCAACATTATTACCCGCAGGCCGAGCGAAAATCCGCTGTCTCAACAGTCAGAAGTAGGTCTGACTGCTGCTGGCGGCGGCCAACGCTTCCTAGAAAGCGACAGTGTTGGCAACTACATCGCGCATGCCCTATCGGGTACACTGGGCGCTTATAACTACGTCTTTTCCTTCTCGCGAGAAAGCACTGGCACTTTTTATGATGCTGAAGGCGATCGCATTTTTAACGATCGCCCCTTAGATCAAAGCAATACCTACAATATATTAGCTAAGGCAGGAGTAAACCTAGATTCTCAACAGCGCTTGCAACTAACCTTCAACCGCTACAGTTCTACCCAAGTTGATAACGAATATATCAACGATTTGAGCGTCAATACCCGCCCGGCCGGGACAGAAAAAGCCCGCGCCTTGAGAGTAGGAGAACTGGAATTTATTGACTCTACCCCCCCAAGAGATCAAACTACTCTCCTTAACTTCACCTACACTAACGATCAGCTTTTTGGCAGCCAGCTTCAGGCTCAAGCTTACTATCGGTACAGCACTCTAAATTTCTTCCCAGGAGATTTTCGAGAGGCTTTTTTTGAAAATATCACGTTTGGACAAGTAGAAAATCAAAATTGGGGCGGTCGCTTGCAGATTGAAACTCCTCTATTTACAGTAGCTAAAGTAGTGTGGGGAGTTGATTACAACAGCGAGTACAACACAGTGGTGCAGGATATTTTCGATCCTGCGACTTTCGACGAAAGCGGCGGTAGAGTTTACCGTAAAATTGACGAGCGCGTTGAAATACCGCGTTACGATCTCAACCAGCTAGGTTTGTTTGCTCAATTCCAATGGGATGTTAGCGATAACTTTTTAGTCACTGGCGGATTGCGCCACCAGCGGGTCGGTTTCAGTGTTGACGACTACACTACCTTCCCAGGCAATGCAGCAATTGAAGGTGGAGATTTGGACTTTAATAACACCGTGTTTAATGCCGGTGCTGTCTATAAAATCACAGACACATTTAATGTGTTTGGTAACTTTGCCCAAGGTTTTAGCATACCAGATTTTGGAAATCTCCTGCGCCGTCCGCCTGCAGGATTTTCAATTGGGGGCGATTTTCAACAATTAGAAGCGGTAAGAGTTGACAACTACGAAATTGGGGTGCGCGGCAACTGGGAACAAGTAAATGCGTCTATTTCGGGTTTTTACAATACCTCCGAATTGGGTGAAAGTTTTGAATTAGACGATCGCGGTTTTCCCATCGGAATTAATCGGGCTCCGCAACGAATCTATGGGGTTGAAGGAACTCTCGACTGGCGACCGGGAGGGGGATGGCAACTCGGCGGCACTGCAACTTGGCAAGAAGGTGAAAATGATGTCAATCAAGATGGAGACTATTTGCCTCTCAATAGCAGTATTATCTCACCTCTGAAGCTGACGAGTTATATTCAACACCAAACTACGCCTGGATGGCGCAACCGATTGCAACTGGCTTATATCGGGAATCGCGATCGGGCTTTTGATAAAGGAGTTGACCCTGTGGGCATCGATAACTATTTAGTGGTGGACTATATCAGCAGTGTTAAAGTTGGACCAGGGACGTTAAATATTGGCATCGAAAACTTGTTGGACACCCAATATTTTCCAGTCCAGCTTCAACGTGCCGGCGGTTTTGATAATTCCGAAAGATTTGCAGCTAGAGGTCGCAGCCTTAGCCTTCGCTACGTTCTCAATTGGTAATCGGAGTCCAGAAACCGGGTTTAATGGAACAAAATACGTTTTTCCACCCGCAAAATTAGTAAAAAACCCGGTTTCTTTGGTATTGCCAAAAAACGCACGATTGCACACAGATTCAGTAAAAAATAGGTTGCTTTGGTATTGCGAAAATACTTTAAAGTAACTGAAAGTAAATTTCAAAAAAAAGGGCTTAATTAAAATGGATTCACTGGGAAGCAATACAGGAAAAATTGTAGAGAGTGACGGCACAGGCTCAGATATTTTTCAACTTTCAATAACAGAAATTATGGAACTGTTTAAATCATGCGGTCTAATTCTTTTTCGAGGGTTTGCCGTTCACCAGCAACAGTTTAAAAAATTTGCCGAACAATTTAGCTCTAAATTCGTTCGCGATGATGTCAAAATTCGGACAGATTCGAGCGACGGAGCCATCCATCTTGTAGACGAAGGAATGGGATATATCGCTCCTCATGCTGAAGGCGCTACTACTCCTTTACGACCCGATGCTGTTTGGTTTTGCTGTGATGTGCCGGCCGCCGATGGTGGTGAAACTTTATTTTGGGACGGCGTACAAGTCTGGTCAGAATTAAGTGAAGAATCAAAGCAGCTATTTTTGAATAAAAAAAACAAGTTTATTCACAATATACCTGTTGCTAACTGGAAGCATTTTTTAGGAGAAAATGCTACGCTAGCTGATGTCGAAAAAGCGCTGAATAGTTTTGAAGGTGTTAAATACACAATCAATGATGACCAGTCTGTGACTCTAGATTATGTTTGTTCTGCTGTCGTTAAAACAAAGTATGGGAATGAGGACTCCTTTGCTAACGGTATTGTCAACGAACAAAGAACTAAAAAAGTAATTTTTGAAGATGATTCCCCGATTCCCGATGCAGCCATTGATGAAATTAAGGAAGTTATGGATAGACTGACGGTTGCAATCTCGTGGCAATCCGGTGATTTAGTAATGATTGACAATTCAAGATTTTTGCACGGCAGACAGGCTTTTACCGACAGTCGGCGCAAGATTTTATTTGCCAACAGTATGCTGAATTTTTGAGTTTAACTTTTTTCAAAAATGGCTAGGTAAAAATGTTTTTCAATGTTTCAAAATCAGCTTTTTTTATTAAAAGTAGGTCGTCTCTACTTTTACCGTTTATTCTTAGCCTGATCCTTGTCTTGTTCGCAGGCCAATATAGTTTTGCCACGGCTCCGACTCGTGCTGAAATCCTCTGGGACACTTATGGAATTCCTCATGTTTATGCCAAAGATACTAAAAGCCTTTTCCGAGCCTTTGGTTGGGCACAGATGCAAAGTCACGGCAACCTGATTTTGCGCCTCTACGGACAGGCGAGAGGAAGAGCAGCAGAATACTGGGGAGAAAAATATTTAGAATCAGATCGGTGGGTACGAACTATGGGAATTCCTATTCGCGCTCGCTCTTGGTACGATGCACAAAATCCAACCTTTCGCAGCTATCTCGATGCTTTTGCTGCTGGAATTAATAGTTATGCCGAAGAACATGGCGATGCGATCGACGATGAAGTTAAAGCCGTGCTGCCCATTAATGGGGTAGACTTGCTGGCTCACACTCAGCGCGTGCTGAACTTCACGTTTGTGGTTAATCCTCAGCAAGTGAAGGGCGTTATATCAAATCTGCTAGCATCGGAATTAACATTACCCACAGCCAGGACAGAGCAGTGCGGTATCCCTACAATTAATCGCGGTAGAGACACGGCACTGCCGTGTCCTCTATATAATTCTGGTGCAACCGAAAACGATATCAATGATAGTGTTCTCGGATCTAATGGCTGGGCGATCGCACCTTCCCATTCTGCCACTGGCAATGCGATGCTGCTGGCTAACCCGCACCTCCCCTGGTCGGACTTATTTCTTTGGTTTGAATCACAGCTAACAGCACCAGGCATCAACGCTTATGGGGCTTCGCTGGTTGGCATCCCGGTACTGGCAATTGCCTTCAATGACTCCCTCGGCTGGACTCACACGGTGAACCGACATGATGGCTGGGATACCTACGAACTGACGCTGGCAGGTGGTGGCTACCGCTTAGACGGTAAAATCCAAGCCTTTAAAACAGAAGAACAAATCGTTGAAGTCAAGCAGGATGACGGTTCTCGGCGCTCTGAACCCTTGACGGTGCGAAGTTCTATTTACGGGCCGATTGTTGGCCAGAAAGAGGGTAAGGCTGTGGCGCTGCGCGTTGTTGGCCTCGATCAACCCTTAGCACTTGAGCAGTGGTGGAATATGGGGCGATCGCACAATTTAACTCAATTTGAAGCGGCGATCGCACCCTTGCAGATTCCCATGTTCACGGTGCTGTACGCAGATCGAGACGGACACATTATGCACCTGTTCAACGGTCAAGTTCCAAAACGGTCCAGCGGAGACTTTAAATACTGGCAGGGCACGATCCCTGGCGACACATCGAGTACGCTGTGGACGAAAATTCATCCCTATAAAGATTTGCCGCGCGCGATCGATCCCCCTAGCGGCTGGTTGCAAAATGCGAACGATCCACCTTGGACAACAACATTTCCGCAGGCGATCAAACCCGATGATTACCCACCCTATATGTCGTCTCGCGGTCCGATGTCTTTTCGAGCTCAGAGTTCTGCCAGGATGCTGATGGCAGATGAAAAAATCTCCTTTGAAGAAATGATTGAGTACAAGCACTCAACGCACATGGAATTAGCCGATCGCTTGCTTGACGATCTGATCGCGGCTACCCAGCAGCAGGACAATAAATTAGCCCGCCGTGCCGCTGACGTGCTGGCTGTCTGGGATCGCAAGGCGGACGCAGATAGTCGCGGCGCGGTACTTTTTTATGCTTGGGTTCAAGAGATGGGTTCCCCTATCTCGTTTGCTGTTCCTTGGAATGAAGACTTGCCAATGACTACGCCCGACGGTTTGGCAGATCCCGCTGCTGCTGTGACTGCCCTTGGTGCTGCTGCCACCAAGGTAGAAGCTGCTTATGGAGCGCTGGACGTGCCTTGGGGAGATGTTTTCCGGTTGCGCTACAGCACTACGGATTTGCCGGCAAGTGGAGGGCCTAACAACTTGGGTATTTTTCGGGTACTCAGTTTTGCTCCCACCCAAGATAATCGGTTTCGAGCTGTTGAAGGGGATAGCTATGTGGCGGTGGTGGAGTTTTCCAATCCAGTACGGGCAATGGTACTCACCAGCTACGGCAACTCGACGATGCTTGGTTCACCGCAAGGTGGCAATCAGTTGCAGCTATTGGCGAGTCAACGTTTGCGACCGGTTTGGCGATCGCGCACAGAAATTGAATCTCACTTAGCAAAACGCGAGGTGTTTTCTGGGCCGGATCGAGCCGTTCAAAGTATCAATTATGCACCGTGAGCTACTTATGAAATTGCGCCAGATCGCATTAGTTTTGCACCGCTATGTAGGTGCGATGGTGGGAATTATGCTAGCGATCGTCAGCTTAACTGGCAGTTCATTGGTTTTCTGGAAAGAAATCAACGTTTTCCTCAATCCCCAGATGTTCCAAGTTATCCCACAGGGCGATCGAGTATCTGTACAGTTTGCGATCGATACAATCCGCTCAGCTTATCCCCATTGGCAGCTTAATTTCCTCGAGCTACCTCGCGCGTTAGATAGTGTCTATACAGCGAGAATGCTCTTAAACAGCGGCGACTTTGCCTACGTCTATCTCAACCCTTACACGGGAGAAGTTCTGGGTTTTCAGCAGTGGGGACGGACTGTTATGAGTTTCATTTATAACTTCCATGTCAGCCTTTTGGGAGGCAAAGTCGGCGAAACAGTTGTTGGTATTTGCGGACTGCTGTTGCTGCTGCTGAGTGTAACTGGAATCATTTTGTGGCCTGGTTGGAAAAAGTTGGTAGCTGGCTTCGCAATCCGGTGGCGTTCTGCGCGTCAGCTAATTAACTACGATCTTCACAAAGTCGGGGGGATTTTATCTTGTGTATTTCTGATTGCGATCGCCTCCACCGGCACAGCCATGATTTTTCCCGCCCAGTTTAAGGGCGTGATTTACCCGCTCGCCGGCACGCCAAAAACCCCCGACTTAACATCAACTACGGTGGCAAATTTGCCGCCAGTTACAGCAGATATCATTTTACAAAAAGCGGACTTGGCTTTACCAGGAAAAACCATTTACCTTACCTTTCCCAGCAAACCGCAAGGTACATTCGTAGTGCGTAAAAAACTGGTCGGAGACATCCACCCAAACGGTAGCAGCAACGTCTATCTCGATCGGTACAGCGGTCAAGTTTTACGGGTAGAAAATGGTTTTACAGCACCTGTGGCATCCCAGATTATAAATTTGTTGTTCCCGGTACATATCGGTGCTTTCGGCGGGTTGCCAACACGCATCCTCTACGTTTTCATCGGATTGACGCCGACATTGCTATCAATCAGTGGTCTCGTACTCTGGCGCAGGCGACAGTGGAGATTAGCTCAGCGGCGGGAAGCAAACCGACAAATTACCGCGATCGTAGCTGAACCTCAAAAATTTTATCCGATTGCAGAATGGCCTTGGTTTTGAGAAGAGTTTCTGAGGATTAAATTGAAAAGTATAATCTTACCGTGACTTACGCAAAGAAACCGAGTTTCTTAGAAAAAATGTTAGTCTCTCAACTAAAAATCTATGAAAAACCCCAGTTTCTAGCCTAGACTTGCGTAAGTCATATTTTCAGTTCGCAGTTACTATTTTTATACCGAATAAATAGTGGCTCTGTGAAAGAAAACGTCAGAACAGAAACACTTTTTTCATTAATGACCAATTACCAACCACCAAAATTATTTGCCTCAATATAACTAAAAAATAATGTTCCTAAAAAAACTTTCAAATAGCCTCCGAACTTTCCTGCTGATCTGGAGCGGTCAAACAGTTTCTCTAATTGGCTCTAGCATGACCGGCTTCGCTTTCACTATTTGGGTATGGGAACTCACGGGTCAGGCAACAGCATTAGCCTTATTTGGTTTCTTTGCACAAATGCCACAATTATTAACTGCTCCCTTTATGGGGGTAATTGTAGATCGCTGGAATCGTAAATTATTGATGGCAGTTGGTGACACGGTGGCTGGTTTATTAACTATTACTATCTTACTGCTTTATCTAGGGAGCAATCTGCAAGTATGGCATTTATATCTGGCTGTAGCTGTCAACGGTATTTTTCAGCAACTCCAAGAGCTTGCCTACAAAGCATCGATATCAATGATAGTGCCAGAATCCCAGTATAGTCGCGCTAGTAGTATGGGTTCTCTAGCAATTTACACCTCTAAAATTGTGGCGCCGGCGCTGGCTGGTACTCTCTACTATGTAATGGGTCTGAGAGGGATTTTGATTGTCGATATCGCTACTTTTGCGATCGCGATCGGCACGTTACTGCTTGCACACATTCCGCAACCCACCCTCACAGAAACGCCGGCTTTTAGTTTCACAAACATCCAACAGGAAATCGGTTTTGGCTTCCGCTACATTGCCACGCACCCAAGTCTGCTGGCGCTGTTAATATTAACATCGCTGTTCTGGCTAGTTCACGATTTGAGCGCTACACTGCGATCGCCGATGATTTTGGCACGTACTGGTAACGATGCCAGAATATTGGGTCTGGCCATCTCGGCTGCCGGCTTGGGCGGTATTGTTGGGGCGTTAGCTGTGAGTGCTTGGGGCGGCCCTAAGCGCCGGATACACGGCTTTTTGCTCGGTATGGCAGGTGCCGGCTTGAGCAAAACGGTGTTTGGCTTAGGAGTAACGCCTTTAGTTTGGACAGGGGCTCAGTTTTGTTCGTCTCTCAATTTCCCGCTGCTAGGCAGTTCTGCTGACGTTATCTGGCTTGTTAAGGTTAAACCGGAAGTGCAAGGGCGGGTTTTTGCCACTCGTTCTGTAAGCTTACTGGTTGCTTCAACTTTTGGTTACTTAATCGCAGGCCCATTGGTCGATCGTGTTTTTGAGCCGGCGATGATGCCAAAAGGCAGTCTTGCACCTATTTTTGGTTGGCTATTCGGGACTGGGACAGGGGCAGGTATCGCGCTGCTTTACGCTAGCTGCGGACTCTGTATGTTCATACTTGGCTTAGGCGGGTATGCCTTCCGGGTGTTGCGCGACGTGGAGGATCTTGTTTGCGATCGCGATTTTTTATCAAGTTCGGTTGATTGATCCCTGCTACTCTGGCACACGCTATAACAACGTGGTGGTATAGCGTTTCTCATAAAGATGAGGTACAATAACAGCAGTGAGTAAACCAATTCCTCATATCGGATAATGTAACTTGATTGAAGGCAAACTCTATCGCTTTTGCTAATTCTCGGTAATTAGTCGTCTTGATAGA
>NZ_JAUBVE010000048.1:0-31697 GCF_036705715.1 Microcoleus sp. AT3-D2
TGAATAAAGCCCTTGCCACTTGGTTGAACCAAGTTGGTTATGCAGCAGGTTTGTTACTCAAATCCTTACGAGATAAGGCAGAACAATGGTGGTATTTTCTGGATGACCCCTCGGTGCCTCCTGATAATAATTTAGCAGAACGTTCTCTACGGCTAGCTGTCACGAAACGGAAAGTTTCTGGCGGCTCTCGTTCGATGAAACGATTTGAGGAAACGGCTAATCTATTGAGTGTGATTCAAACCTGTCGTTTTCAAGCTCGTTCAGTAATGGCTTTTTTCCGTGAGGCTATTTCTGCCCATTCTTGTGACTTGGCTCGGCCTGAGCTTATTCCCATCTTTCAGACCTGAATCCTTACTGTGGCTTTAAGGTCGGTCCGACCCAGCCACCGATATATCGTTGCCCTTCCCACCTGAAAAAGTCCTGCCGCTTGAGCGATACGACCGCCATTTTCTACATAATCCACTACTCTTTTTCTCAAATCAATACTGTAAGACATTTTCCTAGCAACTTCACTATTTTTATTTATTTTACCTCATGTTTAAATAGTCTCATGCTTATTTGAAATGACTATAGTTCTAATTCCCCGACTATGGCATTTACCCAACTCAAAAAACATTCTTGAAACTGTTGTGGTTCAATTCTGGCAAATACCCGACTAAATGTGTCATGAGATGGTATGCCATTCGGTAATTCTAGAAAGCTTTTTAACCATTCATATTTGGCGTTACCATAGGCTTCTATTGCCACCCATCCGTCGGCACCGCTGATGATAGCTAGAATCGCAATTGCTATAATATCTTTGAGTAAGTGTTCTTTACTTCTTTCTATCCTTGGGTCGTTCAACTTGGAAAAATGTTCTAAAAAACTGGCATTTCAAATATTCATTGAAGGCAATGAATCTGTTTGTTTTTGTTGGGAAGTTACAGCTTTACTAAAACCTCTTGCCATTGATAGCACCCATAAACTACAACAAACTACATGGAAATTTAGTCGGCTCCAACTGTAGCATATTTTGGGTTAAAGTTAAGATGCGTTTACCCTGTTAAGCGATCGCTAAAAATCTTATCAGATAGCGCGATCGCTTTTACTTTTGGTTGGTGATCGGATACGAGAATGAAACAGCCCTGCCGCGATCACATTTTAGGTTAGGCGTTTCGCCTGTTTTTATGCCAAAACTGGCACGGGCTGCGGCCAACGTCCCATGACTTTGCCAATCACCGCCAATTCTTCCATCAACTTGTCGAACTGATCCGGTGTTAAAGATTGCGGCCCGTCAGACAAAGCTTTTTTGGGATTCGGGTGCACTTCAATCATCAACGAATCAGTACCAGAGGCGATCGAAGCAAAGGCCATTGACGGTACAAACTGCGCCCAACCGGTGCCGTGACTGGGGTCAACCATAATTGGTAAGTGAGTCAGAGTCCGCAATACTGGTACTGCCGACAAATCAAGCGTATTGCGTGTATATTGCCTGTCATACCCGCGAATTCCGCGCTCGCACAAAATCACGTTCGGATTGCCAGAAGCCATGATATACTCAGCAGCCATCAACCATTCTTCAATCGTGGCGGAAATGCCGCGCTTCAGCAAAACAGGTTTGTCTTGAGCTCCAACTTTCTTCAAAAGTGAGAAATTCTGCATATTTCTCGCCCCGACTTGGATTACGTCGGCTACTTCTACGATCGCACTTAAGTCCGCCGCATCCATAACTTCTGTGATAATTCCCAAACCGCTAGCTTCCCGGGCCGCAGCTAGCAATCCCAAAGCACTCTCGCCGTGGCCTTGGAAAGCGTAGGGGGAAGTTCTCGGTTTGTACGCGCCACCACGGAGAAAATGAGCTCCAGCAGCTTTGACGCGCATTGCCGTTTCGACAATCATTTCTTCGTTTTCGACCGAGCAAGGGCCTGCTACGATCGCGATCGGGTGGTGCAAGCCGATCGTCACAGTTCCTAAAGGAGTAGCAACCGCTACTTCGCTGGCTTCTCCTTGGCGGTACTCCAGAGAAGCGCGTTTGTAGGGTTTTTCCACGCGCAGCACTTCTTCAATCCAGGTGCTCATTTCGCGCAGTTGCATCGGTTCGAGCTCGGCGGTGTCGCCTACCAAACCCATAACAACTTTGTAACGGCCGACGATTTTTTCTGGTATCAAACCCCAGTTAGTGCGGAGGTCTTCGTCTAGTCGATCGATCTCGGCTTCTGGAGTGCCGGCTTTCATTACAATAATCATATTTTTTTTGCCTTTTCTGTTGGGCTAAACTACGGATTATGACACGGATGCACTGAGAAAAATAGATGCAATGGCGATCGAGAATCTATTTATATCAGTGTTATTATCTAAGCAAATCGAATTCGTGGAATGAAGAGTCAGAAATCAATCATATAATTCTTGTGGGGAGGGCCGAAGAGCCCGCCTCAAAGACAAAATCTAGATGATTAACAGCTTAGTTGTTAGCTAATGACTAATGACTAATAACTAATAACTAATGACTAACTTTTGGGTTTGGCGGCGCGCCACGCTTCTCGCATCCGTCCAAAATTAGTATTGAATTCTTCCCACCCCAGAGTGCTTCCTGAAACTTCTTCATCCCAGGAAGCCGAGAGGACTCCGTAGCTCAATCCCAGAACGCCTAAACCAAAACAGCCCATACTTACTAATAAGACTGCTGTGTTGGGTAGGTCAAACAAGCCTTTGCTGACTATCAAATAACTCACAAAAAATGTGGAAATTCCCAGGAGTGTCGGTACCCCGCAGAATACCGCTATGCGGGATATCATGCGTTTGCTGACTACTTCAGGGATAGATTGCGTCTGTTTTCCGGTTTTGTTAGCTTTCGGCTGCTTTTCGGCAGAATCCGAATCTAAGGTTGCCTTTGCTTGGGGTTCTGGGGGCTTTTTAGGCGTTTTTTTACGATTTGTTGCCGGTTCAAAGGGCAAGCGCTGGCGGGGTGGTTCGGAGGACATATTTTATCTCTAACCTGAAATCTCGAACATTTTTCAATAAGTCTTGGCGTTTGTCCAAGATTAAAGAATATTGTCGCAAATTTTGGCTTTGGTGTTTAGCCGCGAATGCCTAGACGGGCAATCAATGCTTTGTAGCGATCGACATTTTCCTTTTGGATGTATGCCAGCAGGCGCTTGCGGCGGCTGATCATCATCATCAAACCGCGCCGGGAAGCGAAGTCTTTTTGGTTGATTTTCAGGTGGGCGCTGAGTTTTGTGATGCGATCGGTCAGCATGGCGACTTGGACATCTGCTGAGCCTGTATCGGTTTCATGGGTTTGGAAGTCGCCCATGATTTCTTGTTTGCGCTGTTGTGTAAGAGCCATGAATTGATTTTAGTTTTTTTTGTACGATTGTCACAATCTCCAATGTTATCACAGGGGAAGCATAACAAGGATAAAATTTTTGCCAG
Organism: Microcoleus sp. AT3-D2; assembly: GCF_036705715.1. NCBI lineage: Bacteria > Bacillati > Cyanobacteriota > Cyanophyceae > Oscillatoriales > Microcoleaceae > Microcoleus > Microcoleus sp. AT3-D2. Next base: position 3,412 of record NZ_JAUBVE010000048.1, read on the forward strand.
GGATGGGTTTGTTGGCCCGGTCGAATTTGGGTTTTTATTCCCGGTTTCTGGATCGGGTAGGGGATTATCGGCTCAAATAGGCGATCGCCTCACGTATCCAATCATCGGCATTACCTTTGGCGGACAAAGTGCTGTCTTGACTGAGGGTTTGCAGCGCTTGCAAGACTTCAGCCGCAGTGTATCCCATCGCCAGCAGGATCATCTCGACTTCTTCTTGAATAGCTGGGGGGACTCCGGCGGCGACTGCAGTTGTCAAACCTGCTTGCTGTCGCCATTCCGAGAGTTTGCTTTTGAGTTCGAGGGCGAGACGTTCTGCGGTTTTTGTACCAACGCCGGGGGTTTTGGCGAGGATGCGGGTGTTACCGCCGACGATCGCCTGGACTAAATCTTGCAATCCTAAAGTATCGAGAAGTGCGATCGCCAGTTGAGCACCCACACCGCTGACACTCGTCAACTGCCGAAACAAATCGCGTTCTGCCGCGCTGCCAAAACCGTACAATACGATTTGGTCTTCCTTAACTTGCTGGTGGGTAAAAATTTGGGCGACTTCGCCGGATGCTGGTAATTGACCGGTCACGCGGGGCAAAATTTGGATTTCATAGCCGATTTGATTGACTTCGAGAGTCAATATGACGCGGTTGCTGCCTTTGGCGATATCGGCTACTGTGCCTTTGAGATAGCTAATCATAGAGTTAATAATACACCGCTATTGGCTTTCATCAAAGTCGGCGATGATGCTGCGGATTTCGTTGAGGCTGATATCTGCGCGATTCCCTACCCTTCACCGAACCCCTGCGGGAAGATAGCTTCGCTTCACGGATTTTGAGTAAATGGTTAACAAAGGTACGCTAACGGGCGATTCAATCTGATAAATCATGCGATCCCCTGCACTTTTCCCTTTTTGGATGTTGCTGTTTTTCACTCGGACTTTTAAGATGATATAATCTTCGCCGATTCCGGGAATGCGATCGCCAATAAAATTGCCAGCCTGTATTTGTTCAATTACGGGCTGAGTATCTAGCCGGATTTGTCGATACTTTTTGGATAATTCACGCAAAATTCGCTTATACTCAGGCGTTAAATCGATTTGAACTAGATGATCTGGTTCATTCGACATCGATGCCCTCCCACATTTGAGAAAGAGGTATTCGCTGCCCAGTTTTAGCTTCCTGCAACGCTCTTTTGAGACTGGCTTTTATTTCTGCAACTGGAGTATCATCTGGATCTTCTTCAGATTCATCTATAGGTTCGGAAAGGAGAATAATTCGTAGAAGAGCGGAAATACCGAGTGTTAAAGGTCGATCGAGCAATAATTGACCTTTTTCGGCATCGATTCTCTCCCACAGTTCCGAGATTAATCTCGTTTGTCCGGCTTTGGCTTGCTGCAACGATCTTCTGAGACTGGCTTTTATTTCTGCAACTGGAGTATCGTCGGGGTCTTCTTCAGCTTCATCTGTAGGTTCCTGAAAAAGGACGATGATTCGCACGCGGCCGGGAGTTTCTGCGGTTAAAGGTCGATCGAGAATTAATTGACCTTTTTCGTCGATCGTTCCTGTGACTTCAAAGGCTTTCATGTGTTTTACCTTAATTTTTTGAAATTAATACTATTATATAACCCTGCACCAGGGAGTTTATTTTTTTTAAGTCAAAATAAGATGCTCTTTAACCAAAGACAAATCCGTCTTACCAAAATTCACAACCAAAGCCACATTGAAATTTTCCAACGATTTGACAAACCACATAATTTCATTAGAAGCTTTACCTTCATAGTGATTAAACAAAATAGAAAATCGCTTTTCCAACTCTGGTTTGACTTTGCCCGAAAGCAGTACAAGTTTCATCAGTAAACCCATTGTCCTGCTGGCGCCGAGGTTGTACACTAAATCGTAAAAAACGTAGTGGCTGGGATGTTGAGAATTTTCCACTACTAAGAAGTTGAACAACTGGTTGCAAGTCCGAACTAACAATATATTATTGAATTTCACCGAGTCATTTTCTCGCAATGTATTTTTGATTTGTTTGTACAAACGGTCATTAAATTGACGCCCGCCGTATTCTGGTTCGATCGACGATATTAAATATTCATATAAATCAACTTTAAATGAGGCGTAAGATGGAGTTTTTCTGGAATCTCTCAGGAAAAATTGAGCTGCTTCTTTGTAACTGCGATCGCCTGCTACTTTTCCCGCAAATTCCCTGACCGCTAAGTGCAGTTCTGCATCGTTCAAAAGTGTGGGATTAGGCGCCCGCTGCACAATGCCTATTTCTGTATTTCTCGGCTCAACCATATAATTCAAATATTGAGACAAATGTGTTTCAAATTGTCGCTGTCTTTGAAAAGCTAGTTGTTTGATGGTTTGTTGGTCTTCCTCAATGCTGTCCTTGCTCAGTAGAGAATAGCCGTACAAATAAGGATACCGACAGATCAATTCGCCCAAAGGAGAATCTGTATTTTGTTCCTGCTGTTCCGCCTCTTTATCTAAGGCTTTTACTAAGCGCTCTATGGTCTGGAATTCTTCACTTTTAGTAAAAAATTTTATTTGTTCTTGTAAGCGCTTGACTATGTAAAATTCCATCCCGAATCGGGGAGAACTATGCTTAAATAAAGCTACCAACTTGGCGATCGCGAATTGGTTTTGGGAATGCAATTGCCAGCGGTTGATCGGGATGTAGCAGCAGCGGTGGAGGAGATATTTAAAGTCCTGATCCAATCGCTTGACGGAGACTATACTGTACAAAGTTGCTTCAATCTCTCGATCGGGATAGCCCATGCCGTCGATAAATAGCTTTCGGAACCGCTCGATCACCTGTGCGGGGGATTCTCTTTCCACGCAGGAGACGAGGTGATCGTACAATCTCTGTTCGTTGCTGCCAGTTGGAAGACTCTCTGAGGGTGGGGTGAGGATGCTGCTGTCTGCATCTGTGACTACGCTGCTGTCTGCAACTGGTGCGACAACGACTGTCGGTTTGTCCTCAAAAGTTCGATCGGGATTCAAGAACCAATAGTGTTCTTGGCTTAATTGTTTGTTTGCAGCCCAATCCAAAGCTGACTGCAAACTTTCCCCTGTCAATAACAGCGATTCATCTTCGCGGTCTGAAGCCAGCCATGCTGCTAGCGCGGAGCGGTACGGAGCCAATTTTCCCAGCTCTTTTTGTACCCAAAATTGATTAAAAACTGACTGATAAATTAGGTTAGAAACTATTAACTTACCGTGAGACTTAACAACCAGTCCTGACAGTTGCAATTCGATTTTTTCGGTAGAGTAATCTGCTGGTACTCCCTGCGATTCCCCCAGTTTTGTTGCCTTGACCGGTTGCAAAGCTTGCTGGTACAGCGTTAACAGCAGCGTGAGGTCGCAGTGGCTATGGAAAATGCGATCGCGTATTGCGGTCAAATGTTGGGGTTCGTCTTCTTCTTCCCAATTTTTAATAATTCTGTGTTTGACCAGTTTTTCAACCTGCTGAGCTTCGGAATTTCTGCCAATAAAAGGCCCGTATTCAAGTACCAATTGGCAAACTTTTTGAGTTAGAAACGGTTGGCCGCCCGTCCAAGCTAATATTTCTTGGAGCACTTTTTGGGGGCGAAAAGCTTTTAGGGCTAATCCTTTTGCTAGCGGCACACTTTCGTGCAGTTGGAATCGACTTAAATGAATCTGCCGTCCAATATTAAAAGGGTTGCATCTTGGATCTCGGATCAATGCTGAGGGGGCTGCTACTCCCATAACAGCAAAAGTCAGGCGATCGTATTCCGGTTGCTCTGCCCGCTTGGAGTAACAAGCCCGGATCAAAGCAAAAAAATCGCTGGTACTGAAATTTAGGCTGCTGATGCTTTCAATGTCATCTAGGAAAATTACCAGATTTTGCTGAAGTGACTTGAGCAAAACTTTTTCGATAAATATCTCCAATCGCTGCACCGGCGGCAGCAGTTCGCGATCGTTCCACCACTTGATGGCATCAAACCTGTTTGTGATGTGTAAACTGCTGGCCATGCGGTACATGATTCCGCCATACCACTTTTGGGGGGAGATATCTGGGCTGCTGATGCTTCTCAAGTTGATGGCGGCAAAAACTGTACCTTCGGCTTGCAACCTTTTGGCCGTTTGCACTAGCAGGCTGGACTTTCCCATTTGCGCCGCACTCAACACGTAACAGAAGTCTCCGGCTTTGAGTCCTTCGTAGAGCTCGCTGTCTGCCGATCGCCTGACATAGGTGGGCGCACCGGCAGGCAAATATCCTCCGACTTGATATTGGTACGTTGAGTTGACTTCTGCTGTCATCTGGGAATTCATCAAGATTTTACGCCCCTATGCTGTGCGATCGAAAGGTTACAAATTGGAGTTATTACCCGCTTATACCATTTTAGATTTTAGATTTTAGATTTTAGATTGGGCAATGACTTATTCAATAAGGGTTTGGAGTTTGCCTGTGGCCTTTGCATGGTTTTTTTTTAATCTGCCTTACTATGGTGGAAAGTTTTTGTTCATCTTTCTCTATTGTCTACTAGCTCAGCTTTCTTCTTGTCAATCTTTACCGTATCTTTGCAAGCGTTCGCCCCAAATCTTACGATCGGCCCAATTGTACTCCGCCACTTGATTTTTTACACTCGTTCACATAATTAGATGAATTTTCACCCGATCGGATTGAGAACGCTAAAACGCCATTTTTTTCACATTTTTTTACAATAATACTTTAAAATTCACCCGGTGGTATGATGTTGGCAGGGAAACTCATAACCACAGCGCCGTCTACCTTCTGCCTTCAGATCCGCCTGCCGAATGCCGGAGAAAAAGGTCGAGCAATGGCTGCCAATAAAAAACCCCAGCGTTTTGCTGAGGACTGCTTGAGTGGGAGATATCGTTAATCTGCGTTTTTTTAGTTGACTTAGATTGCATGGAATTCCATGCTGCTGACTTTCCCCGATCTTTTACGTTCGGAGATTCCTCAGAACAAACTTTTCAGGATGCATCCACAAAAAGTTTAATTCTTAAAGGTTTTGTCAGTACCAGGCTAACCACTTACTCAACTATAAAAGTTAAGTCTGTGGCTAATTGTAGAAGATGCGCCCTGATGGCTTAACTACCCGATGGATTAGCACCCTGATGGCATAACTCCCTGCTGGATCGACGCCCTGATGGCTTTCGCTCCACTACCCAAAAAATTCGGGTTGATGGATGATCGTGGACATTAGTAACACGTCACTTCCGGCGTTTCCGATCACAAGCGGGTGTGCCTGTCTGAATTGATTATGGCAGGCAGATTTATCAGAAGACAAGTGGGCTATTGCATCAACCCATTTCTGACAGATCGGGTGAGCCAAAAAGTGTCAATCTACGCAAATCAGGGTCATCGAACATGAAAAACAGCATCTTAGTATTAGGGGTAATTGCCTCGGCTGGCTTTGGCTTTTTCCAGGCAGGCAGCGCCAGCGCTTCAGCGATCGCCACACAACCTTCATCAGCCAGTAGTTTGACGGCTTGGGAGAGTCGTCCTGACTTTAACTACACTGGAACGAATGAGGATGGGGACCAAGAAGAGGTAAAAACCGGTAAAGGCAGGAAATAATTGGCGCCCGGAGTGTGGTTCGCTCTGATGCGGTTGTGGTTGTAGTTGTGGTGCTTGTTGTCCCAACCGCCTCTGATCGAGGTAGTTAAAACTCGATCCCAAGATCAGTCTACCTAATCCCAGGGGTGGGAATCAGTTTCAGAGAACGGTGGATGGGAAAATAAATAGGTAAGGCGAGTCTGTCGGTGGAGTTTCCCCGCCTATCAACTTCCTTACCTTCTGATGTTCGGGATTCGGATCTGGCACAATCGTATTTCATCTCGTAAAAACCCAATGGAAAATACTCTCGAAACTACCCGCAGACAGCGCGTATTGACAAGAACCCAGGAACGGCGTCAGGCGACACCCAAAGAAAAACAGTTGATTCACCTGCTAGCCAATATGGCTTGCAGTTTGATTAAATACGACTACAAACACGCAGCAGGGAAGGGAACCCTCCCGCCTTCGGAAAGCAAGCGTTTAGCGGAATGGCACTACCTGCGAGTTCAGCAAATTCGCCGGATCGAACGCTCATTGGAGCCCGTAGCGACCCTTAAGCGCGTGTACTACAAGAGTATCCTCAGTCCGAGGGATCTGAAGTCTTTGAAACTTCTGTGGCTTGAGGAGGACAAAAACCGTGTCAAACGGGTCGATCCTGACTTGGACGACATCCTCAGCGAAGCTTTGGATCGGGGAGATACTTTAAAACAGCTATTTCACTCGATCGAAGTCAAAGAACGCACCTTTTCTGCAACTCCTCGCCCCGGCGCCGTGCCGCTGTGGGTCAAAGAGTGGGAAGACTCGGAATATGACATAAACTTTTTTCCGCCTTCCTTCTCTGCATGGGTTTCGATCGTGGACGACTAGGTTCAAGAAAAACTCTTTGACATGGCATCGATCGTAAAATTCAGATGGTAGACTTATTTGCTATTGCTGCCATGGGCGAATAAGTGTGCGGGCGATCGGCTAAACTAGGCAGCGTGGCGCGCAGGCATCCGAGTACAGAGAAGTGAATCGGAGTCAGTACCATTGTACAATGGGGGAAAACCAGGGCTTCAGCTAATCGCTGATAGCTGATAGCTGATAGCTGATAGTTTCTCATGACTGACTCGATTTCTACTTCTCCTCTAGACTCGGCGGCCGATACAGCCGAACTCCGCTCTCAGTTGAGGTCGGGTTCGGAAAAAACTCAACTGCAACTGCTGCAACAACAAATAGCAGATTCCGGTTGGGATGTATTGATGGAATTTTTATTAGAGCGCAAGTCAGAAGCACCGACTGCGGTAATAGGTAAGGCTTACCAAATTCTTTACAGTGCTAATTCTCCGAGAGCAGCGGAGTTTTTGCAAGCGAATTTTCCGACTGGGGTTGTGCCGCTGCGATCGGACTCTAACATTGATTACACTCCACTGCAACAATTATTAGCGTTACAGGAATTTCAAGAAGCCGATCGCTTGACTTTAGACAAGCTTTGTGAATTAGCTGGTGATACCGCTTCCGTGAGAAAGTGGCTGTATTTTACGCAAGTTGAGAGTTTGCCGGTGGCGGATTTGCAAACAATTAATACGCTGTGGAAAGTTCATTCTGAAGGAAAATTTGGCTTTTCAGTGCAGCGGGAAATTTGGCTGAGTTCGGGCAAGAATTGGGATAAATTGTGGCCACTAATTGGCTGGAAAAAGGGGAATAATTGGACGCGATACCCGCAAGAGTTTATTTGGGATTTGAGCGCGCCGAGAGGGCATTTGCCGCTGTCGAATCAGTTGCGGGGAGTGCAGCCTTTTGCAGCTTTGATGGCTCATCCTGCTTGGGTGAAGTGAAGGGTTTTGGGGCTTTTGGAGAATGTGGGGCGGGCTGGATGGCAGGCCCCGCTATTGTTTTTGGGGAATTGGGATTTTGACTTTTGAGGCGCAGAAATTCACAGAAATTCACAGGCGGGATGCCTGTTCCACTTTTGGCATAGAGGGAGAAGGGCGATCGTACTTCTAGGAATGTTGGGAAATTTTGTATAATTGATATTTGAATTAATTAGCGAGAGGGCTGGGAGTCATGGTAGGCATCGGAACCAAACTCACTTTAGCAGAATTTCTAGCTTTGCCCGACGGAGATGTATATTGTGAGTTTGTAGATGGTGAAGCAGTTCCTAAAGTGTCTCCAAAATTTTTTCATTCCAGTTTACAGGGAGCTTTGTGTGACCTGATTCGTGTATGGTGTAAAGGACGCGGGCGAGTGCTTCCAGAATGGGCAATTTTGTTAAAACGTCAGGATAAAGATTGGGTACCTGTTCCCGATTTAACGTACATTTCTTATGAACGTCTGCCGAAAAGTTGGCGGCGAAATGAAGCTTGTACCGCAATTCCTGAACTGGTGATTGAGATTATATCGCCGGATCAAAGTATGAAGGAATTTGAAGAGAAGGCGAAAGATTATTTGGCGGCGGGCGTTCCGCGAGTTTGGGTGATTGATCCAGAGGCTATTTTAATAAGAAGTTTTTTGACGGATGGTTCTAGCCAAGTTTATACGGGTAATACACCGATTGTAGATGAGTTGCTGCCTGGTTTGGAGTTGACGACTAGACAGATTTTTGAAGAAGCGGAATTGATTGATTGAGGGCGATCGTACTCTGTGCAAGATATCAGTCGTAGGGTGCGTGACCACGGAAAAACTTTAACTCGCGGCGGTGGGACTATTAACTGTCACGCACCGCGACAAAACCATAGTATCTACAAGGTACTATGGTTTTGTCGCGCTTACCCTCTAGTCATTGATTTAGCCAGCACTTTGATTTAAGATTGTTTCAATTTGATTCTGTACTTGTTCGAGTTCTCGACGTTTGTCAGCCACCCAAACTTTTTCGGCTTCGCATTCTGCTTGATTTTGGCGATCGCGCTTTTCCTGCTGTTCTAATAAATTATCCCACAGCGAGATCGCTTTTGACATCGCATCGCTATTGGCGTTAGTGCGATCGTTAAACACTGTAATAATTCTTTCTTGTACCTTCTCAAAAATAGACTGGGCAGATTCGTCAAATTTCTCAACGCCTAACTCGCAAACTTTTTGCTTAATCTGATCTTTAACAGCATCGCCATCTAAAAAACTAAAGCCAAAACCGCCACCAGCGCCAGCAGCTAAGCCACCCAAAATAACTCCTATAAAACCAAGTCCTGTAAAAAATAGCAACCCAGCACCTACTAATGCACCGAGACCCAAACCAACGCCTAAGCTTTCATCACTACCGATATTTGGGTTAATTGAGGAAGCAATTCCCCTTCCACTTGCGCCAAATCCGCCTAAGCTACCTGCTGTTGCTAAGTTATTGAATTGAGCGACAAGGCTAGTGCTGAGTTGCTGGTCAAACTGTTGAAATTCTTGCCGTATTGCATCAATATCTTCACCGATTTGGCTGTCTAGCACTCCCATATTTTGTTGTAAAATTGACTGTACTTTTTGATTGCCCCAGTCATCAATTTCTTTGGTAATGTCTCGTACAAATTGATCGGCATAATCTTTAGTCAACTTGTCTTGACTCATGATGTGTCCGTGTTCGGAAGTCCAGCGATGACTTTTTGCCATCAGGCGTTCTCCCAATTCTTCCACCCATTCATTCCAAGATTCAAGAGCTTCTTCTAAAGATTGCTCCATCAATTCATTAGCTAAAAATCTAATTTTAACCTCGCGACCGCTTACTTCCGCCATTTGTTCAAATATTTTTTGCTGATCTTTTGGATCAACTGTCAATTTTCCCTCTAACATTTCCTCCCATTGATTCAATTCCTCACAACCAGTGTCAATAGTTTGCTTAATTCCGGTGGCGGACTGCCGAAGTGCGACCGCCCCCCGTTCAACAGTCAGAAATTTCTCAATCGAATCAGTAAAACCCTGAAAAGATTTTAGATAATCATCATTTTCATTTCCTTCTAAAATCGCCTCCAATGCAGATTGAGCAGAAATAAAATGAATCCGGTTTTCACCAGCAATTAAATTTTGACTCTTAACAATCGTTTCCACCCTTTTTCGTACCTGCTGGCGACTCTTTTCCCCCCGCAGCAAATCGAAAAAATTAACTACCATAAAAATATTACCCGCGCCTTCGTTATTACCATAATTTAGTTCTTTTTTCAAGTACAAAAGCAGTTCTTGCTCTTTCTCGGTTAAAACCTTTGTAGCATTAGTTAAGAAAATAACGGCATGAGTTGTTTTGAGCACCTGTTGGGTGATTAATGTGCGTTCGGCTTGTTCGTTCAATCCAGGAGAATCAATAATTTCTACTCCATAGCGGCACAACTCTAATTCGGGATGTTCAAAAACGATTTCGGCAATTTCCGACTTGGCAATTTCATCGGCATAAGAACCATAAGCCGCTTCTTCCGAAATCGAAGCTTTCTCTTGATATTGTGCAGGTGGAATTTCTTCCTCCAGTCCATTTTTGTAGCGACAAATAACCCGGCGCTGCGAACCATATTTCAAAATAGTCACATTACCGCTACAGGGAATATCGCGCACTGGTTGGATTTCCTCACCAAGTAAAGCATTTAGTAAGGTTGATTTGCCTGTACTAAATTCGCCGACAACAGCAACGCGAAAACAGGGAGATTGCAATCTCTGAGATACTTTCGTTACTTCTTCTGCTAAAGTAGGAGATAGCACGTTGCGATCGATTCCATTTTGCAGAGTTAAACCTAGTTTTTCACAAAGAGCATTCAGTTGTTGCCGATACTCCTGAAACTTTTTCAACTCCTGATAGGAAGAAACTGACTGCTTTTGATTTTTTTTGTGTTTCGGTTTTGCTGGTAAATGTCCGATAATGTGACTGGCAGCACGGACAAACATAGAATCTAGAGATTGAAATTGTGCTGGATCTAGTGACCTGTGCACTTCTGCTAAAGCTGCTGTATCTGCGATCGCCTGACTGCTAAAACTAGCCTCCAAAACAGTCAAATATCGGGCATCAACTCCAAGTCGGTCGCCAATGTTTTTCAAATACTGTTTTTCGCGATCGTCCATCGATCCATCTGCGACAGACATCTGATAGCCAAAACTAATTAGCAGCAGTTTTTCCACCTCAGAAAAACACGCTGTCAGCGCCAACAACACCGGAAATTTCTTGTAAGCTTGATGTTGCGTTACGCTTTTAACCATTGGCAGTGCCAATTTTTGCAAACTGTTATTAGCAGGAATAAGTTCCCTCAAAGTTGTCGCCAGTTGCTGCTTTTCTTCAGCGCCAAAAGTACCGTCGGCATTAATGACTCCCAGCAACACCGTCACCAGCCCCGCCAGGAAAAGCACAGGCGGAGTAATATCCTCTTTTCGGAGTCTTTGCCCTGTCAGCAGCGAAACAAGCTCAACCGTTTGCGAACTAATTAGCGAAGTGTCCATTTGCAGGGCCTACTAATAACTTTTTTTATTTAAACTATCATAATATATTAGTTATTCTGTGGTTTGCTACCAGGGTAAAAATTGATGATGAACTTTGTATTTCCCGCAGCGGTACAGGCTGCGATCGAGGCTGGCAAGTACGTACAAGTGTTTACATCCGCTGGAGTGCCGATCGGCATGGCCAGAGATGAAGCGACGGGACAGTTCGTCGCCCATGCCGTGGGCGCGGCCCTCAACAACAGCCCGCTATCGCCGTTAGTCTCGCCGTTGCAGTTTGCGATGCAAGGCTTGCAGATGCAACAAATGCACATGGGCTTTCAAGCCGTCCAAGCGAGTTTGGGCGTGCTGCAAGCGACAACAGCCGTCATTGGTGTGGGAACTGTGGCTGGGGTAGCCTTGTCAGCGGTGAATTTGCACCAGACATTGAAACTAAAAAAAGCGGTAGAGAGGCTGGAAGTTAAAGTAGAAAATGGTTTCATCAATTTAGAACAACTTTTGAAAGGTCAAGGCGCGGAAATTAAGCAATTAATTGCCGAAGTGGTTGCAGATATAAAATTTGAGAACCATCGCCTAGTCTTAGTGCGGGCTTACGGGTTATTTACGCAAGCAATTCAACGAATGCGATCGGCTTTGCAACTGCAAGATATCAACCGCCGCAATGCTGAAATTGATGCAGCGCGGGGGATGTTGTTTCAGGCTTTAGCAGACTACAAAAATCCGCAGTTATTAGAAGAAACTTGTGCGGCGGGACAGTTGCGCCGGTTAGAGTGCAGTTGGGCGATCGAGCAAAGTATTATTGGCACGTATCAGGTGCAGAATGAATTTGGTGCTGCGGGCGATCGGCTTTCTCAGCTTCAACAACAAATCCGTCAAGATGGCATCAGCATCATACAATGCTGTGACTCCGACGAAGAGCTTGATTTTCTATTTCCTGAAATCACCCGAATTCACAATCACGATTTAGCGGCTTTAGACATTTGGCTTAATCAGATTGAATGGATTAAAGATTTGCCGCCAAGTGAGTTAAACCAGTTACAGACTGCTGATTTTAGTAAATCAGACTTAGCTGTTATGGGGGATAAAAAATCAGCCACAACAGCTTTAGCGATACCGGATGAACAGTTGTTTTATGAAAATTTGCGGCCGAAGTCTCATTTTTATGCGCTTCGCACTCAACTGGAATTAATGCTCGATCCGCAGCAGCGTGAAGATTACGAACATTATATCATTGAGCAAGGAGAAATAGCGGGTCATAAAAGTTTAGTAGCGTCTAATTTGGAAAAAGCATCTGATTTGGCTGTTGCTAATCTCTATTACTATTTCAGAGTCCGAGATAAATCGGAAGAAGAAAACGTCAAAGAGCGAATTTATGAAAAAGTCAAAGCGCTTGTTGCCAATCAGCTACAAATTGAGGCAACTGAAGTCACCGTCAACACTAAGTTTTCCCAAAATTTAGGAGTCGATAATAACGCTAATTTTAGAGCAAATTTTGTAAATAGTGTCGATATAAATGCACTACAGCTAATCTTGGCTTTCGAGGAAAATTTCGACATTGAAATTCCAGAGAAAGATGCCGAAGAAATAAAAAAAGTTCAACAGGCTGTTGATTACATTTACAAAAAAATCTCTAAATCGGCAACGCCAACTCTTACAGAAGAATCCTGTGCAAGTGATAATGTCCAGCAGAAAATTCCTGAAACAACAGAAACGTCGATCGAAGAGAATTCCCTAGCTATAAAAGAATTGGGACTGACTCTGGAAGAAACCAGAATTATGTTCAGCTATCAGTACCACTTGGTGCAAGATGATATTGACAGGGAATCGGATTATGATAAACAGTCCCTAAAGCAAGAGTGGTTAAGCAAGTGGCAAAAGTCAACCACACTTTTTTTGAACAGCAAAATTTCACCTGAAACTCCAGATAACAGGTCATTGAAATTAATTACTAATTTTCAATTACTCAAAAAATTCGTAGAATCCCATCTCATCTGTCCTAACAATCAATTTACTAGGCGTCTAGTGTTATTAGAAGTAACACTATTTCAAGCCTATTACTCATTGGGGGATAGCCGCGATGAAGCATTCAAAGATTTGAAAATTGCCGATGAAGAAAGACTTACCAGTAAGCTAAAGTTTTTTGCTGGAAAACTAGACATTGATGTAAATTCTGTTGACCGCTTTAAATCGAACTACAAGGAAACCATCAAAGCAATTAAAGGCGGCATAAATCCTTTGTTAATTGGTGCAGGTGGCTTCAGAATGGCCGGCGGAATGGTCGTAATTGTTGCTGGCGGTTCAATTCTAGGTGCTAGTGCGGGAGTTGGTGTTGGCGCTTTATTCAGTCAATCTCCCGACACCGCTTTAATCCAAGCCGCCAAGTTAGAAGTTGTGATGCGCGAGATTGTTGTCATTCAAAAAGACATCCGCAAGGCTCAAGAAATTCTCAAAGAACAGCGCCTCGCCATACGCTCCCTTGAGGACAAACTTGACGACCTACTTCTTAACAAAGAAAAAAATCAGAAAGAAATCGAAAATCTCAAAAGAGCGATCGAGTATTTGAAGAAAGCACTCGAAAGAAATCAAGCCTTAATGTAGCAATCATTACGCACTACAGACAAAATAACCCTAGTTTATTACACCTAGGAAGCTGATTTTCACGATCGCACGTCCTACTCACAGACTTTCATTAAGTTGTTTCATATCCCCTTGCGGCTGCACTTGCTTGTGCAAACTAATTTTATCGCCCACTTCATACCCCGAATAAAAACCCGCCGCGCTGCTGACTTGAGAACCACTTCTGGTTTTAACTTTAGCCCCTCGGCCCTCTAGATAATCCGCGATCGCCTGTTGATTTTTCTCAAACATCGATCGCACTACAATCCCTGGAGTCGCCGCCACATCCCCCGAACCCGGAATCCCCGACTCTTCCATCTCCTGTTTTTGTTCCAACAATCTTTGTCTCAACCTCGTCGCGCATCCAACCCGAAAAGCATTCAGATACGCCAACCCCCTGCCGTTTCCTTTGCGGTATTTAGCCCTTTTTTCAATCGCAGAACTCAAATACTCGTACAGATGTTTGCAAACAATCAGGTTGGTAGAAGTTCCCACCAAAAACATACTGCCAGTATAAGTGTTTCGCATGGCATTGCAACCGTTAGCGTCGGCAATTCCCGAAAGCAGCATCATTTTCCAAGTTACAAATTTCGATGTTGTTTCAACTGAGTCTTCGTCAATCTCTTCTTGGTGATTTGGCCCTAAATCCGCGAGGCTGAGATTGTACTGTGCCAGTAAAAGGGAAGCTTTTTCTGCCGCAGCAGTCGATTCGTTTTCATTGGATGAGGTGGCGAGGGCTAAAAGCTTTTTGATTCTTTCGACAATACTTGTGTCTGCCATAATGCGATCGGTTTTAGGGTGAGAGTAAGCGGTGGCAAGGATTTGGGTGAATTCCCATTTTAGTATAGCTGGGAATGTGCAATATTTTTTGAGGAGGATTTTTTTGAACCGCAGAGGGCGCAGAGGGCGCAGAGAGAGAGAAAGAAAGAAAGAAAGAAGTTTGCAACTGATGCGCGGATTGGTTACTCTTCGAGGACTTCCAGGACTGATTTGGGCAACAATTTATCTTTAAACCAGACTACTTTTGCTGGCACATCATTTACATTCACCCCGGCTTTTTCTAAATTCAGCCGTTCGGAAATAGCTAAAATCAAGTGATCGCATTCAGACTTCTGTACTTGTGCAAATTTCTTTTGCAAATACTCCGGTCGCCAATAGCCAACTATTTCTAATAAAAATACTCGCCCGTCGGGATGCACTAACCGAAAGTCGGGAATCATCACACTACCTGGAATCGGAATTAAATCAACTTCTCGCTCTAGTTGCCACTCGGTTTTTGTGGAATTCCATCTCTCAGCAAATGCTGCTTCTAACATACTATCATAAGGCTTGCCAGGGGGATAGTGGCTGACTAAACCGCAGTCGGAATTGAGGGTAAACTTACCTGTTTTCAAAACGCCACTAAAAGGATCTTTTGTGTGCAGTGTCGAGTGCATACTCCATTTAGTGACGTGCAGCAGTGCGGGCAGCATTTTCGCCAGGGCTAAGCCGTAGCGGGTGCTGGGTTTGAATAAGCTTGTAGGGCCGTCTATTGTCAGTGTAAAACCGTGGTCTGCATCGCCTTCGATGTAAGTCATTAATTGAAATAGTTTCAGATAGCGAAATAAGAGTTTGTATTCTCCTGGATCGTTGCGGTGGGCGGTTAATTGGACTTGACTTGCTCGGTAAAATATGCCTTGAACTTGAGAAAGATTGTATTTGTGAAGCAAGTTTTCGGGTGTTGGTGCATTAAACTCTGTGAGGATTTTGTTTTCGTTTAAATCCGCGTATAAACCTGTAGTGATTTCGTGAGGCAAAACTTCTCTGTTTAAGTCTTGGCTGAGTTCACTTGCTACTTTTTCCAGGGTTAATTGGGTGGATTGAGGGCTGGGAGTCGATCGCGCGGACAAGGCAAAAACCCGCTGTCTCAACTCTGAGGGTTCTAGGGGACTGATGACTTCCAAGGTGCAGAAACCGCCTTTCAGCAGGTGCGCTAATCCCCGTTTCAGCCGATAATCCGGGCTGTCGCCTTCTAATTCTAGCAAGCGTCCGTCGAGCTCGCCTTGGGTTTTGCCGATCGACTCTTGAAAGCAGTTTATTGTTTCGGTAGCTGCTTCTAAGTTTTTAGCATCTATCTTGAGGCGGAGAGGAATAATTGATTCTCCGTTTTGGCGGTGACTTAATAAATCAGTGGGTAACATAAGCAGTGAAAACTTTTACTCAATTTTTTGTTCAACAATCACCATAACTCCCCTAAGTTTTCCCTCTTCTGTTAAGCTTTGGGTAGTCCGAATTCGCCGATCGGAACTGACTAGATTGATAGTTTCAACGGCCCTCAGAATGCCAGTTGCTTTGTCCCATATTTGAAAAATTATCAAATTATTTCCAACTTCTGTCGCTAGTGTCTTGTAGTTGGAAAAAACCGAGTCTGGACTTTCAATTTGCACTTGCCCTTCACCGACCACATGACCCACAAAATTTTGGGTTTCACTCTTGCCATTGGCATAAGTTTGAACGTTAGTTTGCCTCCACTGGTTGTCAACAATTTTCTGGGTTAACACTGCTGTAAACTTCTGCATTTCCTTGCAGTCTGCATCGAGTATTGTCCAGTCTCCCTCCCAAACTCCAGTATGTTTGGGGAAGACTTTAAAGTTAGTTATTTGTGCAGTTTCGCTCATTTTTAGGTAAAGTAAATTAGTTAATATTGAGATTATACACTAATTGGGCAATCTTCAATCTTCCTTGGAATCATCATTTTT
This sequence comes from Microcoleus sp. AT3-D2, assembly GCF_036705715.1. NCBI lineage: Bacteria > Bacillati > Cyanobacteriota > Cyanophyceae > Oscillatoriales > Microcoleaceae > Microcoleus > Microcoleus sp. AT3-D2. The sequence continues at coordinate 19,677 of NZ_JAUBVE010000048.1, forward strand.
TCACCCTATTTTGCGGGTGCTTCTGCGGCTTTTTTAGTCGCCTCTCTGTTGACTCTGTAAATGGGTGTCGGTTTGACAGTTTCTAATTTCTGATATTCTGGCTTTGGCGGTTCTATTTGTGTTTGTGGTTGTGGTTGGTGAGGCTGCATTCCTCCTCAGCGGCGTTGGGATGTTCTTCGTCGTGAAGAACGCGAAGGGAAAAGAGAGAAAGAGAGTGTTCAGAAATAGTCTAAGCTTACTACCAGGGAATTTCATCATTGTCTTCTCCCCATTTTGCGGGTGATTCTGCTGCTTTTTTGGTTGTCTCCCGGTTGACTCCGTAAATGGGTGTCGGTTTGACAGTTTCTAATTTCTGATATTCTGGCTTTGGCGGTTCTATTTGTGTTTGTGGTTGGGGTTTGTGAGGCTGCATTCCTCCTCGGCGGCGCTGAGAAGTTCTTTCTTCGCTGGTGTCTTCGGTGACGACTTCGTAGAGAATTGCTAACTTATTTACATCGCTGCTTTTGCGGAGAACTCGACCCAATCGCTGAATGTATTCGCGTTCGCTGCCGGTTCCTGACAATATGATAGCAATTCTGGCGTCGGGAACGTCCACTCCTTCGTTGAGGACGTGGGAGGCGACGAGAGTTTTGTATTCGCCGCTGCGAAAGCGATCGAGGATTTCGTGGCGTTCTTTGACTGGGGTTTGGTGGGTAATTGTGGGGATGAGAAATTCTTGGGAAATTCGGTAAACTGTGGCGTTGTCTCCCGTGAAAATTAGGGTGCGCTGGGGAGAGTGTTCTGCTAGTATGTTGGCTAAGATTCGCAGTTTACCTTCGGTACAAAGGGCGATTTCTTTGGCTTGGCGGTGGGCTAGCATGGCGCGCCGTCCCAGGGGCGATCGCGCGCTTGCCATGATAAACTGTTTCCAACCATCCAGGCTGGATATTCTGATGTTAGACTGTTTTAAGAAGTCGTTGCGAATGTTGATTAATTGGGCGTAGCGATCGCCCTCTTCTTTTGACAGTTTTACCATGATTTGAACTATTTTATGGTCGGCTAAAGCATCGCCTGCCAAATCTTCGGGTCTTTTGCTAAATACTGTCGGGCCGATCAGGAAATGCAAATCGCTGTGGCGGCCATCTGTGCGATCGGGTGTAGCTGTCAGTCCGAGTCGAAAAGGTGCGATCGCATATTCGGAAATTACTCGATAAAAGTCCGTTGGCAAATGGTGGCATTCGTCAAAAACCAGCAAACCGTATTTATTCCCCAAGGTTTCTGCATGAATACTTGCACTGTCGTAGGTTGCAACTAAAATTGGCGTTTTGTCCCGCGAACCTCCGCCCAACAATCCGATTTCGATGTCGGGAAAAGCTGCTTTTAAATTAGCATACCACTGGTGCATTAAATCGAGAGTTGGTACTACAATTAATGTACTGCGACCAGTGACTTGCATGGCTAATTGTGCCAGATAAGTTTTGCCGGAAGCGGTGGGGAGGACGACTACTCCTTGGCTTCCTGCTTCCTGCCAAGCTGCCAGGGCCTGTTCTTGATGCGGGTAAGGCTGCATTTCCACGCTGGGTACGAGTTCGAGTAGTTCGTATCCCCTAGCTTCGTCCGTGAAGTGAATGCACTCGGCTTGGAGGCATTCTACCAGCGGGCGGTAGTGAATGCCTCGAATGCGGTATTTTTCCACGCGATCGTCCCATGTCGCAAAGTCCACCCAGTCTCTGCCTTTGGGCGGCGGGTGCAGCAATAGAGTTCCGCGATCAAATGTTAAGGTAGGTGTGCGTGGCATTTGTTTAGATAGGGGGACGAGTTATCAATACTCCGGACAGTTTTTGAGACCGAGGCTGAAACCCTCATTCTACCGTTAGCATTTGACCTCACTGAGTAGGCTAAAACCCGCATTCTGCCGTTAGTGATTGAAAACTGTCCGGACTATTGAGTTATGCCTGTTAAATTATAAGTGACAGATCAAATATATTGACTCTTCTTGAAATTATCTGCGTTACTCTGTGTTAATCAGCCCTACATCTGCGGTCGATCTATCAATCAAAAAATTATGTAATTCAAGTCTAAATTGAATAAATTGCGATCGCACTGAATAAAAACTAAATAAATATTCTCCTAGCCGGATTGCCGGATTGCCAAATCTAAAATCTACAATGGTATTGTCCCGCTGGGGATGGTTTTTAGGTTAAATTCGATCTACGTATGCCTGAGATTAGAGGTTATAGATGGAAATAGGCGTCCCCAAGGAAATCAAGGATTTGGAGTTTCGAGTCGGGCTCAGTCCCACAAGTGTCCGGGCTTGTTCGGACAAAGGCCACACAGTTTTTGTAGAAACGAATGCTGGTGCTGGGGCCGGTTTTGCGGACGAGGACTACGTTGAAGCAGGGGCTAAGATTGTTTTAAAGGCTTCCGATGTCTGGAATCGCGAACTAATTGTTAAAGTTAAAGAACCGCTGCCTGCTGAGTATCCGCTGATGCAAAAAGAGCAGTTGCTGTTTACATATTTGCACTTGGCTGCCGATCGCACCTTAACCGAGCATTTAATCAGCAGCGGAGTCCAAGCCATCGCCTATGAAACAGTCGAACTCCCGGACAGGAAATTGCCGTTGCTGACGCCGATGAGCATTATTGCAGGTCGTTTGGCCGTGCAGTTTGGAGCTCGGTTTCTGGAACGACAGCAAGGTGGCAGAGGAGTGCTTTTGGGCGGCGTACCGGGAGTGAGACCGGGTAAAGTTGTAATTTTGGGCGGCGGAATTGTCGGCACAGAAGCAGCCAGAATTGCTGTAGGAATGGGCGCGAGAGTGCAGATTTTGGATGTAAATGTCGATCGTTTAGCCTACTTGGAAACTCTGTTCGGTTCCAGAGTAGAATACCTCTACAGCAGTCCTTTGCAAATAGAAGCAGTTATCCCCGATACTGATTTGTTAATCGGTGCGGTTTTGGTCTTAGGTAAAAAAGCTCCGGTGCTGGTTTCTCGCGAATTTGTTGCGAAGATGCACCCCGGTTCTGTGATTGTTGACGTAGCCGTTGACCAAGGCGGCTGCGTGGAAACTCTGCGGGCAACTTCTCACACAAATCCTACTTATGTTGATGAAGGAGTCGTGCATTACGGCGTGCCGAATATGCCCGGTGCTGTGCCTTGGACTGCGACTCAAGCTTTGAATAACAGCACTTTGCCTTATGTTTTGCAGTTGGCAAATAACGGGATTAAAGCTTTGGAAATGAATCCGAGTTTGGCGAAGGGATTGAACGTGCAGAATCAGCGATTGGTGCATCCGGCCGTGCGCGAGGTTTTCGCAGATTTGGCCGATTAGATTCCCATTTTTTCAGCAAATTCAGTAGGGTGCGTCAAATCAAAGCTTGTGGATTATTAATAACGGGACGCGATCTGACGCACCCTACTCAACTACACAGCGTTTTGCGATGTTTGGCTAACAGTAAATCCTCGAAACTAAAGCATTTCTCAACCCGAAAAGTAATTTGTGCCAAATATTACTCGCAGCCCAGAAAAAATAAATTCCTCAAAACACTTGACAAACTGGCGAACATATGGCAATGTAGTAATTCGTGACCGATGCGGAACTGGCGGAATTGGTAGACGCGCATGATTCAGGTTCATGTGGTGCAAGCCTTCCGGGTTCAAGTCCCGGGTTCCGCATTCCAAAGGCAGAAGGAAGTTTGGGGTTAACCCGATACAGGCAATAACCCCATTCGCTCTGCTGAATTAAACAATGCTGACAAGTATTCAAAACCCCCTAGTTAAAGAAATCCGCAAGCTCCACAGCTCGAAGGGACGCAGGGAACAACAATTATTTTTACTCGAAGGGACGCACTTGCTCGAAGAAGCTTGCGCCGCCAAATACCCGCTAGCAACGGTTTGCTGCACTCCCGAATGGCTGGATCAGCACGGGGAACTTTGGAATCAAGTTGGTAATTTAGCCGATCGCACAGAATTAGTAAGTGCAAAGGTGTTAGAGTTGATCGCCACTACAGTCCAACCCGACGGCATTGTCGCCACCGCACCCCGCACCGCAACAGAGCCCGCAAAATTGTCAACTTTAGGAATAGCCCTAGAAACAATCCAAGATCCAGGTAACTTGGGGGCGATCGTCCGCACGGCTGCGGCTGCTAATGCCGACGGTTTGCTGCTGAGCGCAGACAGCGCCGATTTAGACCATCCCAAAGTGCTGCGCGCCTCCGCAGGAGCTTGGTTTAAGCTACCAATGGCAGTCAGTCCAGATTTAACCGCCGAAGTCTCGGCCTATAAAAACCGAGGAATGCAAATTTTAGCAACCGTCGCCGGGGCCAGTTTAAGTTATTGGGAAGTAGATTTGCGAGTGCCGACTTTGATAGTTTTGGGTAACGAAGGCTCTGGTTTGTCGGAAGACTTGAGAAGTTTGGCCGATCGACAAATCCAAATTCCCCTGAGTCGTGGCGTAGAATCTTTAAATGTGTCGATCGCCGCAGCCCTCATCATGTACGAAGCTCAACGGCAAAGAACTGATTAGACTGATTAGACTTATTGCATAAATTTTTGATTGATAGGGAAACCGCAGATGCAACGCAGATGCAACGCAAATTCATTTCCAGATAGGAGAGCGAATGTCTGCTATTCAAATCTCTTATTTAATTATTAATTAATCCTTATCTGTAGGGCGGGTTCATCAATACCTGTAACTTCACATTTATACCCTTGGACAGACGGGTGGCCTGAAATCGGGTTTTTTAACCAAAATACCTCGTTACAGCTCGCAGATTCCGTAAAAAGCCCGGTTGCTGGGGTCGGAGTGCGATCGCCAACAGAAGCTGCCGGGCCTTTAAATTGTATTTTTCACTTGGTATTTTTCACTTGCGCTGTGCCAACAGTGTTCCCTCCCCATATCCCCCTGTGCCCCTGTGCCCCTCTCCCCCTCTGAGATTTGGCCGATTTTGTTTATATTGATGCAACTGTGAAGCTAGGAAAGCGGGTACTCTCGTACCAACATTCCTGGCTTACATGAAATAAATATGAAGAAGTGTAGCCAAGTGCTCTCACAAATGTTAAGATTCTTAACATAACGTAGTATTGTGCACACCCCAACCAAAACCTAACCTGAGACGGTGCTGACTGGGAGTAGTAGCTAGCTACCATAAAATTAAGCCTCTTTAAATGGAAGGAAAGCGCAAGTCCCCGCCCGCTTTCCTTCCCAGCTAAAGCTAGGGGTTTGCGACTACCGCAAACCTTTAGAGGCACAGATCCTCAGCGGGAAAAGCTCATGAAAACTCTTAAGTCCTCAGATACAGATTCTGTTCGCGCTTACTTGCGGGAAATCGGCCGCGTTCCCTTGTTGACCCATGAGCAAGAAATACTCTATGGGAAACAGGTACAGCGCTCAACCGCACTGCATCAGGAGAAAAATATTTTAGCCGAAGAGTTAGGCCGCGACCCGACGGCGGCTGAATGGGCACAGGCAGTTGGTCTGTCTGAGGCACAGTTGCAGCGGACGATCGAACACGGGGAAAGGGCAAAGCGCCAAATGGTGGAAGCGAATCTCCGCCTGGTAGTGTCTGTTGCCAAAAAATATATCAAGCGCAACGTAGATTTACTGGATCTTATTCAGGAAGGCACGATCGGGATGCAGCGGGGAGTAGAAAAATTTGACCCGACTAAGGGCTACAGATTTTCTACTTATGCTTATTGGTGGATTCGTCAGGCAATTACTCGGGCGATCGCCGAAAAAGGTCGCACCATCCGCTTGCCGATCCACATCACCGAAAAGCTCAACAAAATTAAAAAGGCTCAGCGCCAACTTGCTCAACAGCTCGGTCGCGCGGCCACGGCTGCTGAATTGGCATCAGAGTTAGAATTGACTCCCAAACAGATTCGCGAATATCTCGATCGCGCGCGCCTGCCACTTTCCCTGGACTTGCGCGTGGGAGACAATCAAGATACAGAGTTGGGCGATTTGTTGGAAGATACGGGTACTACCCCGGAAGATTTTGCCCTGCAATCTTCCCTGCGGACTGACTTAGAGCAGCTAATGGCGGAACTGACTCAGCAACAGCGAGAAGTGCTCGCCTTGCGGTTCGGTTTAGAAGACGGGCAAACCTTAACTTTGGCCAAAATAGGCGATCGTCTCAACATTAGTCGGGAACGAGTGCGGCAAATAGAACGGGAAGCTTTGACCAAACTCCGCAAGCGCAAGCAAGATATCAACGATTATCTAGCCAGCTAGGTAGATTGGGGATTGGGGATTGGCGATCGGACATTTCGCCCACTCGCAATCCCCAATCTAAAATCGTAAAAACCGCCGCTTTTAATTCGGTTGTGCCCACTTGGTTGCTACAAATGTCCTGCTACATTAGTAATTACTTAGTAATAAAGATCAGCAGCCAGCGGATAAGGGTTATTTAATTTAACCGCCCGCGTCTAACATAACAAGCTGTGTCTGAAACGGAGGTACTCGTGAGCAACTCATCTAATAAATCCCCAGAATTCTTTGAAGAAGACGGAGAAAATGCTAACTTATTATGGCAATACGTGCAGTCAATGGCTCCAGACACAGTTTCTCAGTTGTCTAAGCCGACTTCTCACGAAGTGTTTCAAGTAATGGAGCGAAATATTGTTGGACTATTGGGGAATTTGCCTTCGGAACACTTCGGGGTGACAGTGACTACCAGTCGCGAACATTTGGGTAGATTGCTCGCCTCGGCTATGATTAGCGGTTATTTTCTGAAAAATGCCGAACAGCGAATGACTTTTGAAAAGTCCCTACAAGCCAGTGAGAGACATGGCTCGGACGATTAGTAGATTGTTAACATTTAAGTGATCCAAGTGTCAAGCCCCCCCTCGCAAGATGGGGGCTTAATATTTTAGATTTTAGATTTTAGATTTTAGGTTTTAGGTTTTAGATTTTAGGTTTTATATTTTAGATTTTAGATTAAATAATTGAAGAATTATTGATATTATTCTTAAATTCCCAATACCCAATTCCCAATACCCAATTCCCAATTAATATGTCTCTTCCTCCTTTGGTCCACAAAGTTATCGGCGTTGCTGCAATCTGGAACGATCGCCAACAAATTTTGATTGACAAGCGCCGACAACATGGACTGCACGGTGGTTTCTGGGAGTTTCCGGGCGGAAAAATAGAGCCTGGGGAAACAATCGAAGCTTGCATAAAACGGGAAATTATGGAGGAGTTGGGGATTGTCGTAGAAGTTGGCGATCGCTTGATTACAATTGACCACGACTACACTAAATTTACAGTTAGACTATACGTACACCACTGCCGCCACGTCAGCGGGGAACCGCAAACGATCGAATGCGATGAAATTCGCTGGGTCACACTCGATGAAATTGACCAATTTACTTTCCCCCAGGCAAACGCACAGATTATCGCTGCACTGCGGAAAAGTTGAACTGTAATATCAAATGCGGTTGCTACTGACAACAGACAACAGTTAGCCGATCGCTGACAGCTAACTTTTATTTTTGGACAGGCAGAGTAAAGTGAAAACAACTGCCTCTATCGGGTACAGAGTCTACCCAAATTTGACCGTAGTGGGCGCGGATGATGCCTTGACACAGAGACAGTCCAATGCCGTAACCATCTTTTGATTTATCTCGCTGCAAGCGAAAGCTGTCTTCAAAAATGCTCGCGCAATCTTCTTCAGGAATTCCCGGGCCGCTGTTGCAAATGCTGACTTGAACTTTGTAAGCGGTGCGGTGGAGAATGGACAGATTAACAGTTCCTTGGTCTGGGGTGTACTTGCTGGCGTTGTCAAGCAGGTTGACCATGACTTGTTTGATGCGATCTGGATCGGCATAAACCAAGGGTAAATCTGCGGGAATGTCTGTTTCTAAGTTCAGACTTTTCGCCTGAAATTTGTCTTGAAACTGCAAGATTACATCTTGACAAATCGCCCCCAGTTCGATTCTTTTTGGTTCAATGTGGAGTTGAGCATTTGTACCCCGGGCTGCTTGCAGGATATCTGTAATCATACGATCGACAATTCGGATTTGGCGGCGGGCTTGCTTCATCAAATGAGCCGCCAGACTCGGTGTCAAACGCGACTTTTCCCCCTCTTTCACCTTCTGACTTGACTCCAAAGTCTCCAAAGCCAAAGATGCGGCCGTCAAGGGATTACGCAAGTCGTGAGCTAGCATCGCAATAATCCGGTCTTTCAACTGCAACTGCTCTTGCAGGTGTTCTTTTTCCTGTTTGAGGCGAAAAACTTCATCGGAAAGCTGCACAATTTCGGCCGCGCAAGCAACGGAATAGATGGGTTTTGGGTCAGTCAGGCTTTCAGCAAGAGCTGGGGCAGACTGTTGCTGAGCTGCGTATTCTTCTACAGAACGCTTCCAGCGGGGCCACCAGTGTTCGAGTTGGGCGATTAAATTGCTGCCGGCGAGAGTTTGTCGCGGATCGGGATGAATTTTGAGCAGCGAGGGAGTGGCTACAAGTTTAAAGTGTTCGGCTAAATCGGGCTGTTCTCCTACATCAATGATTTGAAGCTCAAAGTCCCACTCTGCCTTCAAATCCTTTAGGGACTTGCGGATGTGTCTGGTCTGTTCCCTGGAAGAGGGACGCTTGTCTACAAACAGCAAAAGCTGTAAAAGTGGTGCGGAATTGGCCGGCTGTTCGGGAGAACAGTCAGTGCCGCTGGTGCCTGATGTTGAATGGACGCTGTTGAGCTTTTCGATCGGGTGAAAATAATTGAGCATTGCCGAGCCGAGTTATTTCACTTCTACTTTAATTTAATACTTACTTTAGATTTATGCTATTGTCCGATAATTTCATTACAGGCGGGCAGATGATATTTTTGAGATGGAAGAAAAATGAGTCGCTGCGGGTGGTGGTTCAAGTGGCGGCCGCCTTTTTTGTGCTGTGCCTGTTGCTGACGCTGCACCGCTACTACAGCTTTTACGCTACTTACGACCAAGGCATTTTCAATCAAGTTTTTTGGAACGGCACTCGGGGTCACTTGTTTGAGAGTTCCCTCTCTTCGGCGTTGTCCACTAATGTGGTTCACCAAAACCAGCTCCCGGAAGTATCTTACTACCGGTTGGGGCAGCATTTCACCCCGGCCCTGATGCTGTGGCTGCCAATTTACTCGCTGTTTCCCTCGCCCGTCACTTTGACGGTGTTGCAGGTGACTTTAATTACGGCGGCTGGAGGAGTGCTCTATGCTCTCGCCAGACACTATCTGGAACCGAGGCTGTCGGCGACAATTGTTGTGAGCTATTACTGCGCTAACGCGGTCATCGGCCCGACTTTGGGCAATTTTCACGATATTTGTCAAATGCCGCTGTATGTCTTTGGCTTGCTGCTGGCAATGGAGAAGCGCTGGTGGCCCTTGTTTGGGATTCTGGCAACTTTAATTTTGGCCGTGCGAGAAGATGGGGGAGTTGTTTTATTTGGCGTCGGAGTTTACCTGATTTTGAGCCGGCGCTACCCTCGGACTGGTTTGGCTGTCTGCATACTCAGTTTTGGTTATATGATCGTCCTGACCAATCTGATTATGCCTTTGTTTTCTGCTGATATATCCCAGCGGTTTATGATGGAGCGCTTCGGTCAATATGCTGATGGAGATGAAGCTTCTACTCTAGAAATTATTTGGGGAATGGTGAGCAATCCCTGGCGGTTGGTGGCTCAGTTATTTACGCCGTTTTTTGGTAAGATTAGATACCTGCTTGGCCAGTGGTTGCCATTAGCTTTGGTTCCTGCTTTCGCGCCTGCGTCTTGGATGATAGCTGGATTTCCGCTGCTGAAGCTATTTTTAGCGAAAGGAGAGTCGGTGCTGGCGATTAATATTCGCTATGCGATGACTGTGGTTCCAGGGCTTTTTTATGGGGCGATTCTGTGGTGGGCCCAGCGTCAAAAGGAAGAAGATAGAATGGTGAGAGAGGAAAGAATGTTTTTGCGTTTTCCTTCTGCTTTATTTCCTCTGCCTTCTTCTTCAAATTTTCGCCGCTTTTGGGGGTTTTGCATCTGTTTGTCGCTATTTTTTACCTTCACTTCTAACCCAAATCGGACTTTTTCTTGGATTTTGCCCGATGCGATCGATCCTTGGGTGCAGGTTCCTCTCGTCAGACAATGGCAGCACGTTTTGCAAGTGCGGCCGCTATTGGCTCAAATTCCTGCTGATGCTAGCGTGGCAGCGACGAATACTATTGTGCCGATTTTGTCAAGCAGGCGGGAAATTCTCAGGTTTCCGATGTTTGAACTCCGCAATGATGCGGGGAAGGCAGTGAAGATGCAATATGTAATTGCCGATTTGTGGCAGTTGCAGCAGTATCAGGCTGCGTTTCGCGGGGAACGCGGACAGTTGCGGGAAATCGTACCGGCGATCGATCGAATGTCCAAATCGGGAGATTACGGAATTGTTGGCTTTGAAGACGGCGCGATTTTGATGCGTCAGGGTGTTGTTTCTAATTCTGCATCGGCTGCTGCTTGGACGCGTTTTCGCGGCGAATTGGAGCCGATTTTGAAGAAACGGTAAGCGGGTAGTTACGATCGCCATTGCTTCCCTCAGTGGCTCAAATCTTGAGGAAACCTGTTTTTTTCAGGTAATGGCGATCGAGCAATTTCATGCAAAAACCAGATTTAGGCATGATTTTCTGTCTTTGTTGCTGCCAAAAGTCAGGCATTGGGCATCAACTTACGCTCAACTTAAATTTAAGGGTGATAATTATACAATAAATCTGTTAATCCTAAACATTAAGTTATATAAATTATTTGGAGGGAGAAAGATGAAAATTTTGGTATTGGCATGGGAGTTTCCTCCCAGAATCGTAGGCGGTATCGCCCGCCACGTATCGGAACTATATCCAGAATTGGTGAAGCAGGGACACGAAATTCACTTAATTACAGTAGAGTTCGGCCACGCACCGATGTACGAAGTGGTGGAAGGAATACGGGTGCATCGGGTGTTAGTGGGGCACGCCAAGGACTTTTTTCACTGGGTGGCGAACCTCAACCAAAGCATGGGCCACCAAGGCGGGAAACTGATGCTTGAGGAAGGCCCCTTTGATATCATCCACGCTCACGATTGGTTAGTGGGAGATGCGGCGATCGCCCTCAAGCATACCTTTAAAGTACCGCTAATTGCCACCATCCACGCCACCGAATACGGCCGCTTCAACGGCATCCACAATGAAGGGCAGCGCTACATTAACGCCAAGGAAAACGACCTTGCTTACAACGCTTGGCGAGTAATTGTTTGCAGTGATTATATGCGGCGGGAAGCCGAACGGGTACTAGCGACTCCGTGGAACAAAATAGAGGTAATTTACAACGGAATTAGATCGGAGAAAAAGCCCCGCTGGCACGAATTTGACGCAATGGATTTCCGCCGCAGGTTTGCTGCTGATGATGAGAAAATTGTCTATTATGTAGGAAGAATTAGCTATGAAAAAGGCATTGGTGTATTTTTGCATGCTGCACCTAAAGTAATTTGGGAAATGGGGGGTAAAGCGAAAATTGTAATTGTTGGTGGCGGCAATACAGACCATCTCAAACATTTAGCTTGGCATTTAGGAATTTGGAATAAGTGTTATTTTACTGGGTTCATGTTTGAGGAACATCTCGACAAATTCCAGACCGTGGCTGACTGCGCGGTTTTCCCCAGTCTTTACGAACCTTTTGGGATTGTAGCGTTAGAAAGCTTTGCTGCAAGAGTGCCTGTGGTGGTTTCGGATGCGGGCGGACTTCCAGAGGTGGTACTGCACACTAAAACTGGCGTTGTTACTGAGGCCAACAATCGGGATTCTTTGGCATGGGGAATTTTGGAGGTTTTGAAAAATCCGGGTTACGCGCAGTGGTTGGTTGACAATGCTTATCAAGATTTGGAACGCCGGTTTAGTTGGCCGAAGTTGGCGATAGAAACCCAGTGGGTTTATGAACGGGTGGTGGAGGAAAGGGCTGAGGTTGATTGGTAAGAATGCTGACTGTTCACGGTTGACTGTTGACTGTTCACGGTTGACTGTTGACTGTTCACGGTTGACTGTTGACTGTTCACGGTTGACTGTTGACTGTTCACGGT